>CAXUOL010000426.1:0-6152 GCA_964252435.1 uncultured Nostoc sp. | reverse complement strand
CAACAATTAGCCGTACACAACAGGAATTAAGTCGTATTCTTCGAGATTCCCCTAGTCTGCGTAACTATTTTTTAACTATATGTGATGAATGTTATCAAAATGCATATAAAAACATGAGTAAGGAATATGAAACAAAATTTCCAGAGAATTGTCCTTTTCCTAATGATGTAGAAACATTATTAAATGAAAGTTTTTGCTGTTATTAAAAACCTGTAGTCATCATTTTGTGGTCATGCCTGCATATATTTTAGCTGAGAAATGGTCTAATTCAGAGGTACAAAAGTGCAGAGAGGATTTTGTGCTTTTCTAATCTTGATATTAACTACCCATACACAACGCAATTAAAACAGCGATCGCTATGCTTTAGTAGGTGTAGATTCGGAAAATTCTAGATTGATGTTTTTACCTGAAAAAATGGATTGACAATCCGTAAGGTATTTTCGATAATTAAGCCATCTTACATATCTTCTAGCTTTCTGCAAATTATTCAATTAGGTTTTGAATCTGTGAGTTATTAAAACCCGCTCTGTGAATTAAATTTGAATATTATGTATTTATTAACTGTACAAGTGAATTTTTTTATTTTTTGACAAATTAATCTGAGGAGTTTTAGGTGACAAAAAACAATAGAAAAAAGGCTGTTGCTCAAGCTATTTCCACAGTCGTTGCTCTGGGTTGGGTGATAATGCAAGTGGAATCAGCACAAGCTGCTACCTTGACGGTGAACAATCTCAATGATAGTGGCGTTGGCTCATTGCGAGACACTATCAACATTGCAAATAGTAATGACGTGGTAGAGTTCTCATTGGAAAGTCATCCTAGTACAATTACCCTGACCAGTGGGGCACTTGCGCTCGCTAAAAATCTTACTATTAATGGGCCAGGTGCTAACTTACTTACTATCAGTGGCAATAATCAATTCCCCGTGTTTGACATTAACGCCGCGAATGTTACCCTTTCTGGGCTAGCGATCGCAGGTAATATCAATGCTTACAATTCTAGTAATCTAACGTTTACCAATAGCACTGTTAGCGGCGACAATATGAATATAGATAGTAACCTAACACTTATCAATAGCACTATCAGCAGCAAGCGTTTGGTAATCAATGGTGGACTAACGGGAATCGATGATAGTAATGTAACGGCTCTCGATAGCATTACCATCGGCGGCAATTTAACTAATCCTAGCGGCAATTTAACTATCTCTACTGGTAGGCTCTATATTAAGGGTGGTAACATTATTAATTCAGAAGCAGCAGGCAACATAACTGTTACAGCCAGTGACGCTATAACTATTACAGGCAGTGACGTTTTATTGACAAGAGTACCCCAACCAAGTGCGATCGCTGCTGGTAGCAATCATTCAGGAGCAGCAGGCAGCCTAACTCTTACAACCAATACTCTTACAGTGAGACCCGGTGCTATTATATCGAAACCAGTACCCGAACCAAGTGCGATCGCTGCTGGTAGCAATCATCCAGGAGCAGGAGGTAACATAACTCTTACAATCCCTGACCTTATTATATTGAAACCAGTACGCAAACCAAGCGCGATCGCTGCTGGTAGCAATCATTCAGGAGTAGGAGGTAGCATAACTATCTTAGCCCCTAATGGTTTTATTATATCAAAACCAGTACCCGAACCAAGTGCGATCGCTGGTACTATACTTGCTGGTAGTCTGGCTTGGCTGGTGAAGAGAAAGCAAGCAGTATTTCGCAAGGCGAAGGTATAATTACTTATTAAAATAAATTTGTAAATGAAATAGTTTAAATACTTAGCCCGCACAGACGGGCTAAATATTTGATGGGCAATTAGTCGAATGTAATATCAATTACCTGCAACTAAAATACTTCCAGGAAGCTTTATTAAGCCTCAACCTTTACACCCTTCCAGAAGGCGACATGACCTTCAATATTTTTAGCCTTCTCCTTAGCACTGGGATAATACCAAGCAGCATCTTTGTTGATTTGCCCATCAACGTCGATACTGTAGTAACTGGCGACACCTTTCCAAGGACAAGTAGTGTGGGTGTTACTTTCAGTAAAGTACTGTTTGTTAATGGTGTCAACAGGAAAATAATGGTTGCCTTCCACAACTACAGTATTATCACTCTCGGCTAAAACAGTTCCATTCCAAATTGCTTTCGGCATAAATGACTTTGTAAATAAACTATACATATAACATTTTGACACTATCAGCTTATTTGTAGTGAATTTATGGAATCCGTGACGCTGCCAAAATAGTTCAGAAGTCACGAAGAGGCAATGAGTTGGAGAATTTACCTCTAGATATTACTTGCCATCACTTTTATTTATCAATTTAAAAATTAAAAGCATTTGCTTCCATCATCAAGATTTTCTAGCATATTGGTATGGAAAGTTAATTAGCCAAAACAAAGTTGCATTTAGGTTGATAGCCTTAAGCAAAAAATCTCTAGATATGTGAATAGGCGATGCCTGCGGTGAGCTACGCTAATGCATCTTCTAAAAACACTTGTCAGCTAAGGATTTTATTTAACATATCTTTGCCTCTTTTAAGTTATTAGTAAACTTTCTCCTAATTCCCAATTTTTTCAATTGGGGTAAATTTAGCTCACCAGTTTGGGGAATTAACAAATCAAACCATCCGGTAAACTTCCGATAAAAGATTGAGATTAATAAAACAGCTAACTCTATTACTAGAGAATACTGATTGCACTTCGTTCAGTTGAGGATAACTCTATGAAATTCACAAACTCGCTAACTTCTGCACATATTATTGCTTGGATTAATTCTATGCCTAAAATTACTTGCTTTCATCGAGCTAAGAATCACAATAGCCCATCAATAAGCACAGCTGTCAACTCTGATACTTTGTCTAGCTATTCCACGAATGCTAATCACCTCAAATCCTTTGATACTGCCTTTATCGCCTATTACATGATGGGTTTTGGTAATTTTGAATGATCTAAGTTAGTTCTGTGCTTTTAAGGTCTAGCTTAGATTATCTTATCAATTACAGCTTTGTCACAGTTCATAATAAATTTATTTCCACAATCCTCTATTATCAAACTGTATTAATTCTCTTCAAATCTTATTTCATCAAGGTTTTAAAAAATTATTTTAATCAAATTTATGAGTTATAAATCGACAAATATGATGAGTAATTACAAAATATCGAAAGTTCTAACAAATAAGACTTTATGAGTTTAAAACACTAATTAATTTCTACCAAGGATAAAATCATGAAATTCACAACTTTGTTTAATTCTGCACTTATCATTACTTCTATGGTTTTTATACCTGGAATTGCTGGCGCTCAAACAGTTAATACTAACAATGGCGGTGGACAAATAAATACAGATGTCAACTCTAATACTTTACGTAAAAATTCCACAGATACTAAATATCTGCAACCCTTCAATATTGCCTTTCTAGCTTATCAAGGTTATTTAAAAGAGCAGGGTATTCCCAGTGGGGGCACTTTGTTATTCAAATACCAAACCGGATATTTGACTGCGAAAGATGTGGTTCAGGCTGCTATCAGGGCTAATAAGTTACCAGCGCAAGTTTTGAACGATCGAAGTTATGTCAATGCAGTCGAGTTACAAATGACATCCTTTGGCGATACTAATGATTCACAATAAACAATTTAGGAGTGCTGGAATCAATCTCTGTATCTCCCTATAACTTTAGTATCTTCTACATCCAATTCCCAATGTTTCATGGCTTCCACAACAACGAAAAGCACTACTCCCAATACTGTTTGGTTAAAACAAGAGACGCGATGAATCGCCGTCTCTACAATAATTATTGGTGGATTTATCCCGCTTTTGAGTTAATTAGGTTTGAAATCAAGTTGCACACAGGGTTAGAATAAATAAAAATATCAGGAAAATCAAAGTTTGTAGTGAATATACCCCACATCCCCAAATTACCCATACCACCATCTCTTTTGGGGTCAGAAGTCGGTTCTTTTACTGAGTTTACAGTTACTCAACGAATGCCTGCGATCGCTCGTAAAGTTATCGCTGAAAATAATTTCTCGTCTGAAATTAATACCAGCTTAGAAAATCTGGCAAGAGAATTGCCAGCAGGATATGTACAACCTCTTTTAAATAAGACTGTTGTAGATTTTTCAGCCTGGAATACATATTTAGAATTCTACAAAGGTCAGCGTTGGCTAGATGTTCCTTGGTTTTTTGCCGAAACTTATTTTTTTCGGTTAATTCTAGAAATTACTAATTATTTTTGCCCTGGTGTTTGGCAAGGTATCGATCCATTTGAGTTACAAAAGTCTCAAAGTTTAGAAGCATCTCTGGATTCGATTATTCTACTGTGTGGTCAGGCTAACAATTGGTTAGATAATTCACAACTGAAGAGAGAATCAAATCAAACAGCTTTAATAGCATTGTTATATTTTGCTTTGTGGGGAAATCGAGTTGACTTGAGTTTATGGTCAGCATCCGAGAGCGATCGGAGTCGTTTTGATATTCAAACCCAACTAGCTCATATCTTAGTAAATGATGCCTCCCAAGTCACAGAATTGTTAATCAACTCTCAAGGAGGACGGATTGATTTTGTTGTAGACAATGCTGGTTTTGAACTTGTTTGTGATTTATGTTTAGTAGATTTTTTGTTAAGTAGCGGACTGGCTAATCAGGTTTACCTACACTTAAAGCCACATCCGACTTTTGTATCTGATGCCATGATTAAGGATGTACATTACACAACAAGTTTTTTAGCCGCTAGTGGAAATCAACAAGTTACATCCTTTACCCAAAGGCTGCAAGACAATATTGCATCAGGGTGTTTAGTACTATCTGAAGATTACTTTTGGACATCGCCTCTAGCCTTTTGGGAAATACCCAACTCCCTCAAAAATGAGTTAGCCAATGCGAGTTTGGTTATAGTCAAAGGAGATGCCAATTATCGTCGATTATTAGGCGATCGCCATTGGAATTTTACCACCAACATTGCAGATATAGTCTGCTACCTGCCTGTGCCAATGGTAGCTTTACGCACCCTAAAGTCAGAAGTAGCAGTCGGTTTAAAACCAGAAGTTATTGAGAAAGTAGCAAAATCTGACTCTTCTTGGTTGACAAATGGACAGTGGGGTGTGATTCAGTTGGTAGTTTAGACAATTTTTGAAAAATCGAGATAATTTGTAAAAGAAGTATACGTATCTTCACTACTTATGGGGTCGTCTACTCTACCCGTATCACCACAACCAGCTTAGGATAGACTAGAAAAACTTTCTAAGGAAAATGGTAGAAAAAATCACAGCTGTGTTTAATGGCAAAGTGTTCTATCCGGCTGAACCGATCGCACTGCCAATTAATACCCGCGTGCGAATCAGTATTGAAATTTTACCGCCAAGCGAACATGAAACGGTATCATTTCTGCAAACAGCGCGATCGCTCAATCTCGAAGGGCCGCCTGACTGGTCTGTCAATATAGATAAATATTTATACAGTAAATAAACTTTTCATGCATTCTGAAGTCTTTCTTGATACATCATTTGCCATTGCCTTATCTGCACCGAGCGATCGCTTGCATGACCGAGCCTTACATCTGGCTAAAATGTTACAAGCAGCAGAAACTCGTTTGGTGACAACACAGGCGGTGATGTTGGAAATTGGCAATGCCTTATCCCAACAACCTTATCGTCAGGCGGCAATCATATTATTAAATTCTCTAGTAGCAGACTCCAAAGTAGAAATTGTCCCCCTTTCCCAAGAACTGTACGAACGTGCTTTCGAGCTATATCGAGAACAAATAGAGAAAGAATGGGGATTTGTCGATTGCGTATCTTTTATAGTGATGCAATATAGCGGAATCACTGAAGCCTTGACTGCTGATGAGCATTTTCAACAAGCAGGCTTTCGAGCATTACTGCGAGAAAATTTGCCTTAAGGAATCGGGATTAGTCATTGGTATTGGTCAGGACTTATGCACAGTCTACGAATTCTCGGCGCTCTTGGCGTCTTCTCTCCGAGACGCTGCGCGTTGGCGAAGCCTCTCGCAGAAAAGGCGGTTCGATAAATTAAGCTTTTTAGCAATTTTTGCGTAAGTCCTGTTGGTTATTCACAAATGACTAATGACAAATGACTAATGACAATTAAATATTTCGTTACAATCAGCATGTGCATCAGGCATTCAAGAGTTATCAGC
>CAXUOL010000425.1:0-6179 GCA_964252435.1 uncultured Nostoc sp. | reverse complement strand
GTTCTAAGTTAACGCCAGAACTAAGTAAGGGTTCTAAGTGAGTCTGCCAATGGGTTTCTAGTAAATCATTATCTGATAGACCGTCCGATGCCAACAGCAGAAGAGTATCTTCATTGATGTCGAAAAAGCCTACGTCGGGATTAATCGAGTTTTCATCACGAGGCCCCAAGGCTTGGGTGAGTTGATAGGCATCTGGACGGGCATAAGCTATGCTTGCTTCCACTCCTCGGTTAATTTCCCGTTGCCCAACTTCGTGATCTACTGTGACTTGTTCTAGTCCCTGCTTACGGGTCAGGCGATAGAGACGGCTATCTCCCACATGAGCAACTGCTGCTTGAGTATCTTGAATTAGAAGCATTACTAAAGTTGTACCCATACGCCCAACTCCAGAACGGGCATCTTGTTGATTGAGCTTGTAAATCGCTTCATTAGCTAAATACACTGCCTCACGAATGCTATCTTCTGTTGGCAACTGGTTGGCAATCCAGTGTTCTTGAAAGTATTGCCGTAGGGTGTTGACTGCTAACTCGCTGGCTATCTCGCCACCAGCGTGTCCACCCATACCATCACAAAGAATATACAAACCATGCCCTTCTAAGACTCGACTTTTGGGTAACTCCAGTTTATTAATTTTGGTTTCAATGCCAAAGTAGTCTTCGTTATGATGACGTTGACGCCCCACATCTGTGCGTCCTGCATCTTCTAAGCTACTTAACTGCATCGCCAGCACAACAGTTGGCATATCATCAGTTTTACTAATGATATCTTCTAACTCATCTGATTGCGGGATGGTAGACACAGCAGTATTTTTCTCCTCTATTGGGGGCAAAGTTGCGGTTCCTAGTGCTTCTATTTCAACAGAGATTTCCTCCAAACGCGATCGCAATTGGGCGATCGTCTGAATCTTACCTACCTCTAAATCCCCCAACATCTGGACTACGGAGCCAAATTGAGTCCGTTGCGACTGTCTAAATAGTGCTTGCCAAACTCGTCCCAAAGCTTGGATAGTTAACGGCTCCTCTGGAATGGTAGATGTTTGGGTTTGGGCATCTTCTGGCGACTCCGTGGCGGGCTGAGAGTTCAGTGATTCCACATACAACCTTTGTAGCGCCAACGTTTGGTCTTCATCCAATCGCAAATTCGACAAATCTAAAAGGCTTTGACGACAATTTACTGGTTCCAATACTGCCCAAAGTTGGGTCATTTCATAACACCAGTGTAAAATTTTTAACGAACTGGTTGTTTCTTCTTGCCACAGGTCGAGTAAATGCTGCCAATCCGAGCGGTTTTCGATTATTAATACCTGTATATCACCTTGCTGCCATGCGTCGTGAATCGATGGTATCCCCCGCTCACCTTGGGATTGTAAGGCAATGTAAAGTTTAGCAAGGCGAGGAATTTCATTCGCTTCCACTGGTGGCGTTAGCAAATCTGATTCCTGACTTGCTAGTATTGCCTCAATGGGTGATATTTGATACGGCTGGCAGTCTAGAACTCTCACACCTACATCAGTAATGATGGCAGTTTCCGTCTGGACAAGTGGTGTATCTAACAATTGATAGCGCTCTTGGGAGTCTAAATAGGAGCCTAATGTAATTTGAGAACTAGGAGATAGAGGAGATGAGGAGGGAATTGCTTGCTCATCTCCCTCACCTCTCACATCTCCGACATCCCCTTCTACTTTCAAAGCTTCCCCAGTCGTTTCTTTAGCAATAATTGCCCAAAACACTGTTCCACATTCTGTGTCACAGTTATGACAACGTAGTGCATTCACAGGTACATCATCGGTACTGCATTCAGGACAGACCTTATGAGTCAGGGACATGCCACAATTTTGACAGAATTTATTGCTATTGGGGTTTTCAAATTTACACTGAGGGCAAATCAGCATAGTGGAAGTTCCTTTATTCCCGTTCGTTCCAAGGTGCTTCTAACCACTAAAATCCAAGGTGCCACAATTGGCTGTCCCTGACTACAGTAGATTGTAGTTTATCAATGAATTTTGGTGGCAGTATTAATTGTGACGCATATTAGATAAATTTTTCATATATTGGCAGCTAATTCCTTATAAATGGGGCATGGGGCATGGGAAGATAAACAAAACTCCTAACTCTTAACTCCTAACTCTTAACTCCTAACTCTTAACTCCTAACTTTTAACTCAGCACGGGCTAAACGCCTCGCTATCCATGTACAGCACTCAGCACTCAGCACTCAGCACTCAGCACTCAGCACTCAGCACTCAGCACTCCTAACGCCCAATTGTCAAGAGTCTGGCAATTGTGGAGGTTCAGCGTCAAACCATTTTTGATAAATTTGCTTGTAATTGCCATTGGATAACAAAGTCGCTATACCTTTGTTAATTGCATCCAAATGGGGAGAATCCTTGGGCATAGCAATCCCGTAATATTCTTCAGTGAGTAAATCTGCAACAACTCTGATGCCTTTGAGTTTGCCATTTTTAATCGCATACAAAGTAGCAAAAGCATCGCTAATCACAGCATCAACGTTGCCATTAAGTAAGTCTTGGAAAAATTCTGGACCAGAATTAAAAGTACTAATTTTGGCGTTGGGGATGGTTTTGGCAAAATCTGCCCCAGTGGAACCAATTTGGACAGCAATTTTTTTGCCTTTGAGACTATTGAAGTTTTTAATATTTTGATTGTCTTCGCGGACAGCGATCGCAAGTCCGGCTTTAAAATAAGGTCGTGAAAAAGCAATTGTTTTCAGGCGTTCTGCGGTAATTGTGATTCCACTAATTGCTGCATCAACTCTTTTAGCTTGCAAGGTCGAGATCATACCATCAAAGGGCAGACTTTCAAACTGGACTGCAAAACCTGCTACTTTAGCAATCGCATTCATCAAATCAATATCAAAGCCTTCCAAGTTACCGCTAGCTGTTTGAAATTCAAAAGGGACAAAGGTGGGGTCTGTAGCCACCTTGAGAGGTTTAGCGTCTGAGTTAGTAGCGGGATATAAACTCTGACAGGCAATAATCAGTAGTAAGCAGCCTAAGCTTAGAATTAGCTGCTGCCACTTGAAGTTAATTAATTTCACTATAGTAATTTTGTTCTAGTAATCAATATTTACGATACTTGTCATGATGTTATAAGAAAGAATACATACGTATGACTTTTTGCTAATTGCCTTTTTGTGTGTTCTATATTCTGACTCCCAATTTTGAATTGCTTATGACTTCTACCACTTCTGCTTACCAAATTGCTGATTTGTTCGCCGAAAGAGCTAGAAATCTGACACCACCAACTTACGGCACTGAGTTAACCAAAATCATCACCGTCAGCTTTGCCTATGGTCTCGCTGACCCAATTCTCTTTCCCCATGCTGATTTGTCTGCTGCAAGTGCTGCTGTACTGGCAGAAGAAGCTCCGATCGCTCTCAATTACGGGCCACCTTCAGCCCAACTTTATGAAAAAATAATCCTCCGCTTGCAAGCTCAAGGAATCCCTGCCGATCGCGATCGGGTGATTGTTGGCTACGGTTCTGGTCAGATTTTGGGTTTGCTACCAGATGTGTTTGTTGAACCTGGTGATGTCGTAATTGTCGAAAGCCCAACCTTCTTGGGAGTTGTTAATAGATTTGTCCAGGCTGGCGCCCGCCTAATTACTATTCCTGTTGATGAGATGGGAATGGATGTGGATGCCTTAGAAGAAACTTTAAGCGACTTGAAAAAACGGGGTACTCGACCCAGGTTTATTTACACTATCCCCACTTTTCATAATCCCACAGGCACTACTATGCCGTTATCTCGCCGCCAAAAACTGGTAGCGTTAGCGGCTGAGTATGGCGTGTTGGTGGTAGAAGACGATGCCTACAGCGATTTGCGCTTCCAAGGCGAAGTTATACCATCCTTGGCAAGCCTTGACAAGGAGGGGTGGGTGTTATACGTGAATACCTTCTCGAAAATTATTGCACCTGGTATCAGGCTCGGCTGGGCTTGTGGCAATCCAGCAATTATTGAGCGGTTGGCAATGTTCAAAAGTGAAGGGCCTGTGGGGCCGTTTGTCAGCCATGTGGTCGCCCGCTACTGTGCTACAGGCAAACTAGATTATCACATTCAGGAGCTAATCGCCTGCTACAAGCATAAGTGTAATTTGTTGTTAGAAGCGATCGCTCACGAGTTTCCCAGTGATGTAGTTGCTTTGCGACCAGATGGTGGCTTTTTCGTTTGGTGTAAATTGCCACCAGACATCAGCGCCAAAGCACTCCTAATTGCTGCGAATGAACAAGGCATCAGCTTTCTGCCAGGAACTCGCTGCTACGCTAATGGACAGGGAGATGATGCCATTAGGTTAGCTTTTAGCTTTCAAACAACCGAGAAGATTGTCGAGGGAATCGCTACCTTGGGAGCAGTGCTGCGCGGATGGCAGCGATAATCGTACCAATTTTAGATTTTGTGGAAAGTCCGATCTCAGGAAACCTCCGGTCAGACTTTCCAACTTCCGAACTGTAGCAATTAGCGAACCGCTCTCCCCTTTCCACATCTGGTGAAAAGTCACGCTTAGTACCAGTTAGTGCGGGTCACGACGGTTCCGGTGCCGCAGACTAGAGCAGCGCGGGAGAGGCGACCACTGAGGTTATTACCGACCTTCGTGTAGGCAAAGTTAATCCCCGGATCGACAGTCTCGCCAACATAGTCCCAGCTGCTGGGGTTGGGGTTACTGCTCCGAGTGCGATCGAGGTAGACCTTGCAGTAAGGCGGTGCGTTGTCGATTCGCGCGAATGAACCGCATTGACCGCTGTAGAAGTACTTCAGCGTTATGTTGCTTCCAGCCCAGGTTGCCTTTTTAGTCTGCTTGAGGTTGTAACGGCAGGGCGTGGACTCCGGGTAGCGACCTTCATAAGGGTAGCTTGGATAGCCCGGACTGTTGAACGGCGCAGCCTGAGCAGCGGTCGCAAACGCTAACGATGTGGAGATGAATAGACCGACAACCCTGGTGATTGTTCTGATCCCCATGAGTGGTTTCATGAGTGGTTTCCAAATTCAGTTTTATATTTATTTACTAGATTAACTGTTGATAGTAAGTAGGCAGAAAAATTTTCAAGTATGTAACAAAAATCTAAAGTAATTAACCCTCTTTAATCACTCTGAAAAAAGAAAAATAATAGACTATTTTTCAACTGTAAATAAAGTTATAATTAAAGCGTTTATTTGATAACAGAATACCTAAAATCAAGGTTTTTGGTAAAAGTTTTATACTTAGAACTAGCCCTTTCAAGGTGACTCAGCATTTTTTTGGGAATTTATTTAACTGCATTAGTCGCAGATAACACAGAAGTAAGAAGAATTATTGTCCAAAAATTTTACCTATTTTGAAAGGGCTAATTTTGAATCTTTAAAAAATTTGCTCCAGCCGCTGGAAATCACGCTGGACTTCATACCAGAGACTTTTATTATGTGGATCTGTTTTCAAGGCTTTTTTGAGATAAATTCTGGCTTTGAGTAGTTGTTTTTCGGAAATTAGCGCCCGTCCCCAAATTTGATAGGCGATCGCTAGCCATTGACGGACTTCTGCATCTGTTGACAAACGATCTGCTAAAGCTTCCGCCAGGGCGATCGCTTGCGGAAATCGTCTTTCTTGCAAAAATCGCTGCAATTGTTCATAAGTCTTCCACTTCAGCCGTTCTTCTATTTCCAATAGATTCGGCGGCTTTGGTTTGTCTGGTTGTTGGCTTGTCACCGTTGTGACTGGTGTTTTCTGCCGTTGCGTTGCCTTGGTGTCGTCACGTCCAGACGTTGACACCTGACTTGAATGTACGCCAATTTCCTCTGGTAGTACTACCGTCAGCAGGAGTTTGTAAGCCTCTGTCAAGGCAATAAACTTATCTTTGGCTTTGTTGTCATCTGGGTTGATATCGGGATGATATTGCTGCGCGAGTCGTCGGTAAGACGCTTTGATCTCAGCAAAAGAAGCTCCCGATCTTAAACCTAGTAAACGGTAGCAATCTCCAAGATCCATCTTGAGCTATCAGCTATCGAATATTTAGCTATTGGCTATTATCTGTCAGTATCAGCTTCAAGCCCGGACTATTAATGATAAAGGCTAATTTTCTATTTTAAAGTTCAATGTTGACAGTTTGTTTAAAGAAAGGGAGTGGGGATTAGCGAGTTAGGAGTTAGGAGTTAGGAGTTAGGAGTTAGGAGTTAGGAGTTAGGAGTTA
>CAXUOL010000424.1:0-6214 GCA_964252435.1 uncultured Nostoc sp. | reverse complement strand
TGATTGTCCCACAAAGCGGCGGGTGTCCCTGGACGCGGCGAATATGCTGCTGTATTCAACATATCAAAGCCAATATCTTCTACCAGTTTCAGGGTATTTTCAAACTGTGCTTCTGTCTCCCCAGGAAAACCGACAATTACATCGGCACTAATCGAGGCATCTGGCATATACCGTCGAATCGTATCGATAATCCGGCGATATTTCTCATGAGTATAACCCCGCGCCATCGCCTTTAAAAGTTCATTATCCCCAGATTGAAAGGGAATGTGGAAGTGTTCGCACACCTTGGGCAACTCAGCACAAGCCTGAATTAATCTCTCGGTAAAATAACGGGGGTGACTAGTAGCAAATCTTAGCCTTTCAATCCCCGGCACCTCATGCACGTAATAAAGCAAATCTGTAAAGTTGTGCAGATGCCGACCTTCTGGTGTGACTCCTGGTAAATCTCTGCCGTAAGCATCAATATTTTGACCGAGTAGAGTAATTTCTTTGTAACCTTGTCGTCCTAATTCTTCCATTTCCGCCCGGATTACTGACGGCGTGCGAGATTGTTCGACACCGCGCACGTTAGGAACTACGCAATAGGTGCAGCGTTCATTACAGCCGTAAATCACATTCACCCAAGCTGTCACTGTACTATCCCGTCGCGGCTGGGTGATATCTTCAATAATGTGAACTGCTTCGGTTGCTACGACTTGATTACCCTCAAATACTGACTCCAGCAAATCTTTCAGACGGTTGGCGTGTTGTGGCCCCATTACCAAATCTAATTCTGGGACTCGCCGCAACAGCGCTTCTCCTTCTTGCTGGGCAACACAACCAGCAACAATGAGCGTTAAATCAGGCTGCTCATGTTTACGCTTCGCTTGTCTGCCAAGATAGGAATATACCTTTTGTTCAGCATTATCCCGAATGGTGCAGGTATTGTAGAGAACCACATCTGCATGATTTGGATCTTGACACCACTCAAAGCCCATGTCTTCCAAAACGCCAGCCATGCGCTCTGAGTCAGCTTTATTCATCTGACAACCGAAAGTAGTAATGTGGTATTGGCGTTTAGAAGTAGTCATGGGCAATTCTGCTGAATCAGCGTAATGTTATGTAAGGTTTATTTCTATTCTTTGACACTCCCCGCTCTAAAGAGTCGCGGATTCTTGGTTCCCTGACTCGCCGTTAGACAGCAGGCTTGCGCCAACTGCCCAAGAGGGCAAATCTCCCCAAGCGTAAGTTCCCGTGTGTCCCACGGTACTTAATCCTAATTTCAAAATGTTGATTGCTGCATTGGTGTCTCTGTCTTCTACGTATCCGCAATCAGGGCAGATGTGGGTTCTTGTAGACAAAGACTTTTTAACCTTTTCGCCACAATTAGAGCAATTTTGACTCGTATTATGGGGAGGCACAGCGACTGTAACCTTTCCATATTTGTGACCAAAATACTCTAACCAACTACGGAAAGTTGACCAGCCAGCATCACTAATTGATTTAGCTAGATGATGATTATGTACCAGGCCCTTCACATTCAAGTCTTCATAGGCGACCAAATCGTTAGATTGGATAACGGAGTATGCTAGTCGAATGCAATACTCTTTTCGTTGCCTACTTACTCTTAAATGCTTCCTTTGATATCGATATCTAGCTTTGTGGTAGTTGATTGACTGCGGTTGAGAGGCTTTCTTCTTTTTGGGGTCGTATTTCTTGGACTTTTTGCGGTTAGCTCGGTTCAACTGTTTTTCAGACTTGCGGTAAAACTGGGGGGACTGCTCTACATTGCCTTTGTCATCAGCAATGAAGTATTTCAATCCCAAGTCAATACCAACTACTTGTCCTGTCGGTTGAGTTTCAACTCGCACTTTAACATCGACTGCAAATTGCGCGTAGTACCCATCAGCACGACGTACTAACCGGACACGCTTAATCTGCTTGATGTCGTAGTAGTTCAAGTCATAGGTTCCCTTCAATTTAAGAGTTCCTATACCTTTTTTGTCTGTAAAAGTTATGGCTTTCCTAGTTTCAAATAGCTTCCATCCCGATGTTTTGTACTCCACCGAACGACAATTCTTTTTAAACTTAGGAAAGCCTTTCTTGCCTTTAACTTTTTTATTGCAGTTGTCGTAAAACCGAGCTATCGCACTCCAAGCACGTTCAGCAGCAGATTGCCTAGCCATTGAATTGAGTTCATCCGCAAAAGAAAATTCAGCAGCCAGTACCGCACAATATTTATTTAATGCATATTTATTAACTTTCTCACCTTTGTTATCCATCCAATAGCGTAAAGCTTTATTTTGGATGAATTGACTAGTGCGAATAGCATCATCTATAGCACGATATTGCTTATCTTTTCCCTTAACTTTGAACTCGTAAATTATCACGCTTGCTCGACCAACCAATTATTACCTTATGCTAACATACGTAGTATAAGAATGCTAAATAAATTCAGCTATTCGCTTATATCCCCCGGATGAATCGCGGGGGTTTTACGCATCACGACTCATAAAAACCTCAAGAAGTTACAAGCTGCAAGCATTAGCGGTGATGAAATTCAACTTCTGTTTCCAAAATTTTAATATCATAGTTGCCAAAGAAATCGTGACCCAGTAAGCCGATGCTTGCTTTTGGTGCGATCGCTACTTGAAGATTATTGGCTGTAACTCCACCTACTGCAATAGATTTTACCTTACTGGTTGAGAATTCTACTTCACTACCATCGGCAATTTGAGCTTGCATTGTACCTGTAGCCTGGAGTTTAAGTGTATTCGCCATATCTTGAGTGATAATGGTTCCACTAGCACCTGTATCTACAATCATTTCAAAGGTTTTTTTGTCGTTGAAGGTGACATCAATCACAGGAGTTCCACCAAAACGGCGTTTGATTGAGACTCGAAAAACTTTATTGTCTGAAGGTGCGGCTATGATATTGCCACAAATCCCTGCCAATTCAACGGTTTTACCAGAGGAAGTTATCATGTAACACGCTCCTGGATCGTCTGCTGTTGCCTGATGAGAGAATGCTAAAAATATCAGCGTCGGCATTAGTGCAATCGCAGCTAGTTTAACGGTCTTCATCCAACGCCTCCAAGCATTCTTCATGTTATATTGCTCTCCAATTTCTCTGATATTTGTTGATAACTAAATGACTCCTAACTACTGCAAAAATTTGAGTTAAAAGCCCAGTTTATTAATACAAAAACACCATATTTATACCAAGTCGCAATTCGCAACTAAAAAACCTAGATGGAGTAAGACTTTGGTGATTGATATCTGTTGCCTCATTTTGGAGAATTGGTATTATATATAGCGACTATCGTTTATATGCAATACACTTTGACCTCTTTTTTAAAAGAAGAGATACTTGTAATTTTACTCCCCTTCATTTATAGAAAAGGGATTGGATGGTTAGGTATTATTAGACTCAACTGAAAATGGCTATGGTGATTTTTTTATTTATGTGTCTTTCTAAAATAAAATTGCATTTTACTCAATATATCTTAACCAGGGTAAGCTCATCTAATTTAGTATAATACGAGCTTGACAAATCAAAAAAGATAAGAATTAACTTTCATTAACCATACATTATTTTTTTCTGATTCTTTGTGTCAAGACTGATTGAGATGCACTTGCTCTGGACGATTTAGCGTTCGGGGTTGAAAAATCACCTAAGAAAAGCTGACGCATAATTGAAGAATTGCAGATAATTTTGTAGATAATATATGAAATAATTAATGCACCTAATACCCTAATTCCTTGATCTGCAAAGATTGGGTAATTTTTCATAGTTATTTGTATCGGTTGATGCAAATACATAACGATCATAGAAGCACTACCAAGTTCGCACAGGGTGTTTCCTATGTAATATTTATTATAAAGTAGTAGTGCCAATTGCTGTGTAATAATAATACCAGATAAAGCTATTATAAAATTAAAAATTAAGACTCCATAGCTTGTATTTTTCATATTAAAAGCGAAATGCAGCAGAGACACTGCATCTAGTAAAATTGCAGTCACAAATATTATTGCTCCTAATATAAGGGTTTTATAATTAATTAAAAATGATTTAGCTGCCATGTGTCCTAACCAGTAAAATGGAAGTGCCATTGCAACGACATTAATATTCCAAGGAAACACAATATTTTTTAGATAACAATTAATCATTGCTAAACAATACGAGCCAAGCATAATTTTTATCATCAACCAATTATTAGAGCCAAACTTTATATAGATCAGGTTATATAACTGCTGCGTAAAAAATAAACAAGGTACAAACCAAAATACACCAAACCAAAGTATCAGATTTGCTCCACCATACACTTGTTTCCAGATGATTGGAAATATAAATATTATAAGTTTGTCTATTGATAATATTTTTTTTTGCTGCCAACTATCTATTAGTAATGGTACATACTGAAGTAGAGTAAATAAAAAAAGAAATGAAAAATATGGTACTAAAAAATGAAAACACTTTTTCTTTAAAAAATCAGAGTAGTCAGTTTTTTTGCTATAGAGATATCCACTAATAAAGAAAAAAAGCGGCATGTGAAACCAGAAAATATATTTCGATACTGGGTTGACTATGTGTCCTACAACAACTGTAATTATGGCAAGACCTTTCCAACAATCAATCCATTCAATTCTTTGCGACATTAATGATACCTATAGACTCTGTTGAATACTGCCGACCTCTGATATTTTTTTTGGCTTTATCTGAACACTAGGATTTCTCACAGCTTTAGCAGATTTAGTTTCAAAGCCTTATGACATCAACCCAACTCCTGATAATTGTTTTGACAACAGCATTGAAGTCTTTTCATTTATTTTGCTCATCTGTAAAGTGCGTTTTTTATCCTGTCTTTTATGCTTATCTTGTTTTATTTGCCAAGTTCACATCATACCGAATTAGATGAGCTTAACCTGTATATCTTAACTAGGATTACTGATTGATAAATTAAAGATTAGGTAAAGACATGACAAAAACACTTAGAGTAGATTAAGTTGGACATATTAATTAAGATAAATTTGTTAGCTCACTCAAGTTTTTTTGCTGCATTTACAGCAATTGCGATCGCATTTTTAACAGCGACATCTCTTTGTTCTAAGGTGATATTTTCACTATCAGTACGCGAAGCAACTACACCGCAAATAGCAGCAGCAGCAAAATTATACACTCCTGCCATTTTGAATAGTGTGCCGCATTCCATCTCGTAATTCAAGATATTCAAGCGCCGATATTCTTCTGTAATGCCATGCAGCGATCGCATTAAATTTGGATTGGCAGAATCAGTGCGTTCTTGTCCCTCGTAAAAAGTATCAACTGATGCGGTAATTCCGATGTAATGTTCAACCTTTAATTCTCGTGCAGCTTTAACTAAAGCGACTGTGAGAAAAGGATCGGCTGCGGCTGGATATTCCACAGGCGCAATGTCATTTGCTGCACCTTGGCGACATAATGCTGCACTGCTAATAACAACGCTACCGACTGGTATATAAGATTGAATGGAACCGCAAGTTCCAATGCGAATAATTTGCCTGATTCCTACTTGTACCAACTCATTAACTATAATACTTAATGAAGGCGCACCCATACCACTTGTAGCTGATAAGATGCTGCGACCATTCGGTAAGTATCCCACATAGCTATTGAGTCCACGATTTTCTGACAACAAGCGTACATCTTGTAAATAAGTTTGGGCAATTAAACGCGATCGCTCTGGATCGCCAGATAATAAGGTAATGCTGGGAGGTGATGAATCTAAATCATCTTGCCCAAAGCCAATGTGATAGAAACGTTTACTAGTCATAGAGTTGAGAGTAGCGATCGCCTTAACACAATACTATGCTAGGGCGATTTTTGGTTTAACTTGAAGCTAACTTTTAGGGCTAGTTACCAAAAGTCTATTAAAGATTAATGTACCTATTTCTCTGTTATGTTAATTTTGTTTTTTGAGTAGCTCGGTAAGCTTGATTAGGGTCACTAGGACTTCCTGGACGAACATACTCAAGATTGCATGAAGTGATGAGCGGATTCAAATATTTACTCCGTAGATATACTTAGTTTATTCCAAGGATTGCAGCCAATTCTGACGAAGATAATTCTTGCCACTGGCAAAGTTGTCCTTGATGTTTAGTTGTAGCAGTTATGGCGTGGAGTAAATCAGAGTTTAAATAGGTTATACCATTTCTTTGTGAGGCTGCGCCAAACCCTTTTAACTTCTTTCTTTCT
>CAXUOL010000423.1:0-6217 GCA_964252435.1 uncultured Nostoc sp. | reverse complement strand
CGCCATTTAAATGTTTCATTTTTTGGGAGATATCATCGATGAGAACTTCTACACCGATAGGGTAGGCAGTGTGAACTTCTCGCTGACCCCGGTTGTAACGAGAATACAGGGTCGTCCCATTGCCAAAGTCTAAAATGGTTAATTTTTTGGGTAGTGGATGCCCAAACAATGCACCCATACCCTCTAGCACAACTTTCAGCACTTCTACTTTCACGTCTGATTGTTTGCCAGCTAGTATTGGCTTATATTCTCCATTGAGTACTTTTTGTAATTTTTCAGCCAGACCAACATCATGTAAGCTAACGACTAATCTTAAGTGCCAAGCCTTACGGTGTGGGAGATGTGCCAATGCACCCAATAAAGTCAATAATGCGTTGTTGACTTTGTTTTCATTATTATCGGTATTCCGGTCAAAATAATTTCCTGTGCGGTAAGCAGACTCTCCGACTGTGTAAGCAGTGCCGTTAAAAACTACACGCCCTGGAACATCTTCCATCTCGGCAGTGGTTATATAGCTGGGGACACGAACTACTTCAAACCCTTCGACTAAAAGTTTGAGACTTCCGTAACCGTTATCGAAACCCGCAGGAAAAATTTTTTGTAACGTGTGAATGTTTGACATAAATACAAAAGTAATACACTTTGATTTTTGAAAATTATCTGTTCAGGTAATTTGGGGGAGTAGAGGAGAGAAGAATAAAATAACTACCCCTTTCTTCTCCGGACTCAAGAGTTTATCATAACCCCTTGGGGGCTAAGTGGGGTACAAAATATCAACCAGTCAAATATACCCCATTTAGCACCTATATGCACCCTATATAGGGGTCAAAATCTCATCAAAGTCCTAAATTATCGTTGGGGTATATATAGCCCCCATATAGCCCCCAATAGGATTTTTTGAAATCTTTTTTATCAACGTAGCAGAAATTAAATTAGATGGTTGGCTGTTTGATTTATACTTCAATGCCTCTGTAAGATGTTCAGGGTGATAAGCGTGGTCTAGCAGGATCGTGATTTTGGGAGTAGCGACGGGTTTCGACTGGAAATAAGCGATGTTGAGAGTTAATATCTCAATTAAACCTACATCATCCGAGACATTCGCAGGGGTGCAGTGCGTAAAGAAGGGAAGGTTGGAGTAGCTAAAAAATATTGCTGGAATAACCTATAACTGCTGGATTTGACTCAAGAAGGGGCAACTAATCTACAAATGGGACTGGAAAAGTTTAATCTTTGTAATTGGCTAGTCCAATGCTATGTTCCTTTTTTTCTAATATCTTCCCAAAGTTACACCTCAAAGATGTTATTGGTGGGCTACTGGTAGGTGCTAGAACAGGAGTAATTAGCGAATCTTACACCAGAAGAAATTAACCTTAGTCATATACAAGGTTATGAAACTAATGTTAGTTTCATAACCGACCCGTATATTATGTCTCAAGTTGCCATTATCAAAGATTTGAGTTTTAAAAGACATTGTAATGAAAAAGAAAACAGTTAAAAAGCAGATCCGGCTAACGATTGCTAGTAATGCAGGCGGGTCAGGTAAAACCACGGTAGCAACCCATTTAGCATATGCTGTAGGTGCCAAAGGTTACAAAGTTACCCTAATAGAACTCGATCAAAACGGCTCACTATGTATTTTTGCAAGGCTTGCACCAGCATCAATGGAGCAGTCTCTAGCTGCTGTCTTCAAAAAAACATTTACAGGTGACTACCCACTTGTTCCACTCTGGACAGAACATCTTCCCACGGTGACGGCTATTCAAGGAGGAAAATTTCTCGAAGAAAGCATTGCAGAAATATATAACTATAATCGCCGTCACTACACACTGAAAGATAGATTAGAAGATTTTCCCTTAAATAGCGATTTGATTATTTTTGATACTCCTGCCTCCTTAGAGCCTATGGGTTTGATTGCACTAGCAGCTTCTACACATGTGCTTGTTCCTATCAAACCAGAATATAAAGATACAGGAGCTTTCGCAGGTTTTTTAGATTGGTTCTATAGTAAAGTAGACGATTTGAGATTGAAACCTCAACCTGAAATATTAGGGTTTGTACCTACACGAGTAGATTTATATGGCGTTGGGGCACATCGAGATATTTTAGGTTTAGACAAAAAAGGCAACCTCAGAACTGATATTGAGCCTGAGAGAACTCTTCCCTTTCTAATTAAACAGATGGGAATCCGATGTTTTCCCTACATCCGAGAATCTAATTACTACCTTAAAGCTAGCGGTTCTGGATTACCCTTAAATTTATATCGACCTGGTTATGATGCTAGTGAAGACTTTAAACCTATTGTGACTAGCTTAATTAAATTGATGACAGAGGAACTGTAATGCCAAGTAAAAAACCTGTAGAAATTAGTCAACTGTTTGGCCAAGCAGGTCAGTCTCAGCAAATTCACCAACTTAAAAGTCAAATAGAGAAACTCGAAGTAGAAATTATACAGCTGCGAACAAATGTATTTAGTTCAGAAGAAAAAACTACATTAGAGCAACAAATTGAGCAACTTACCAATCAACTGGCTACTCAAGGAGGGATACATGAAATTGCAGTAAATCTTATAGATCCCGATCCGGCTCAACCGAGACAAACGTTTCCTCAATTAGTAATCCAAGAACGAGCAGAAAGTCTGCGTCGGCAAGGTCAGCAAAACCCAATAGTGCTTATTCCACAACTTGATGGACGCTACAAAATATTTGATGGAGAACTCAGATGGAGGTCAGCTCCATTTGCTGGAATGACAAAACTGAAAGCTGTTTTTCTACCTAAAGAAGAAACTTCAGATGAAGTCGTAGTTTTTGAAGGTCAACTGGTAAGTAGTATTCACTCCCAAAAACTTCATGACCTTGACTTAGCAACTGCTCTTATTCGATTAATTATTTATAAGTATCCCGATCTGAGCGGGCGAGAAGACGAGATTCCAAAGTTTTTGAATGCTTTCATTAACCGACTAGTCCGCAGCAAGAAGCTTCAATATCTCGCACTGATTAAAGATTCTGATTTGATGACACAGCAAGAATGGCTAGAAACATCTGATTTCAAAGAACATGAGGAACATGAGATTGTCTCAGTTTTGTTAGGACTACAACTCAATCCAGTATCGATTAATAACAATATCTTTCCTCTTCTTAAAGTGCCGGAAGACCTCAAAACTGTCATTCGCTCTGAAGGGTTAGAAACCAGCAAAGTAAGAGAACTCAATAAATTATCCTCTGAACAGATGAAGATTGATGAATCTAAAGCTTTGATGATTCGTACTCAGGTAACTAATCGAGTCATCGAAGAAAAACTATCATTGAGCCAAACTAAAACACTAGTTAAGCAAACCCTAGA
This sequence comes from uncultured Nostoc sp., assembly GCA_964252435.1. Classification (GTDB taxonomy): domain Bacteria; phylum Cyanobacteriota; class Cyanobacteriia; order Cyanobacteriales; family Nostocaceae; genus Nostoc. The sequence continues at coordinate 2,878 of CAXUOL010000423.1, read as the reverse complement.
GCAGTATAGTACTTTTAATTCTAAAGCCAAGCAGAACAAACAGATGGACAAAACTATTAAGGATATCCAATCAATAAATTTAAAAATATTGGAACAAACACGACTTATTAAATTACGCCAAGTCCTTCAAGAAAAGCTCGATGAGATTAAAACCCTGATGTAGTAAGCAGTTTTTGTAATATAGTTATCCCCGACAAAGTGAGTTACCAATTCAAGGTGTCATCTACTTTGTTCTAAACGTTTTTGCTCACCTCGTTGATAAATAGATATAAGCAGGATCGCTTTAGTGCGAAAGCTACTGCCCTCTTCAAGCACCCAAATATTCAGTAGTCTCACTTAAGAAAAGGAAACCTAGAGCTATGATATATAGGAGTGATGAAGGGAAATTAGGGTGAGTTGTCAATGACACTAATGTTGGGGATGCTATATAGTATTTATGTACTACGATGGCTCCACTCCCAGTATTATAATGATGTGCGGCATCTGATCATAAGCAATGTCCACTCCCCCTAATCTTTCCCCTCAACAAGTAAGCGCCTTTCCTCAACACGAAACAATCACCGGAGTCGTAGAACGCCTAACTTTTTACTCTGCTGAGTCAGGCTACACTGTGGCAAGGCTGACCCGCCCGCGTAGCACCGAACTCACAACAATTGTCGGCAGCTTTGCTAACATCCAGCCAGGGCAGACTTTACAACTAACTGGTTTCTGGCGTGACCATCCACAATTTGGCCCCCAGTTCCAAGTAGTCAACTACAAAGAAACCAAACCAGCCACTCTCACCGGAATTGAGAAATATTTAGGCAGTGGACTGATCAAAGGTGTTGGCCCAGTCATAGCAAGACGCATTGTTGCCCACTTTGGTTTAGAAACCCTGGACATTATCGAAAACCAAATTGACCGGCTCATTGAAGTTCAAGGCATTGCCAAAAAGCGGATTAAGTTAATTAAAAATGCCTGGGAGACACAGAAAGCCATAAAAGAAGTGATGGTGTTTCTCCAAGGGCATGGCGTTTCTACCACTTATGCTGTGAAGATTTACAAGCAATATAAGGATGAAGCAATTGCCACTGTTACCAATAACCCTTATCAGCTAGCAGCCGACATTTACGGGATTGGTTTTCTAACTGCTGACAAGATTGCACGGAATATCGGAATTGCCCCTGACTCAGAATTTCGTTACCGTGCAGGAATTATCCACTGTTTAAGTGAAGCTGCCGAAGATGGCCACTGTTACCTGCCACAAAGCGAATTGATTGAGTCGGTAATAAAACTACTGACAACCGAATCTCATCAGCCCACAGAAGAAGCAATCGCACAAATCATCAAAGACATGGCTCTAACAGATGAACTGATTAGAGAGTGGGATGAGGATAAAACCCTACTTTGCTACAAACCGACTTACTTTCATACTGAACAGAATTTAGCTCAACTGATCCGCCAACGCTTAGAAAAGCCTGTTGATACTGACATTGAGCGCGTGCGTGATTGGATAGACCGCTTCACCGCTAGCCGTAAAATTCAGCTTTCAGAACAGCAACGCCAAGCTGTAGAAACAGCAGCTTATTCCAAAATCATGATCCTTACTGGTGGCCCTGGCGTTGGAAAAACTTTCACCACCTACACCATTGTCTCACTTTGGAAAGCAATGGGTAAATCTATTGCCCTGGCAGCACCAACTGGACGGGCTGCTCAACGCTTAGGTGAAATGACTGGGCTGGAAGCCAAGACTATTCATCGCTTGTTAGAATTTGACCCCCGCTCAAGGGGTTTCAAGCGCGATAGCGAAAATCCTTTACCCCACACGGCAATTATCGCTGATGAAGCTTCGATGCTTGATTTGTTTCTGGCTTACTCCTTAGTTAAAGCAGTATTAGCTGGCGCTCTACTATTGTTGGTGGGTGACATTGACCAGCTACCATCTGTGGGTCCAGGTCAAATACTTGCTGATTTGATTAATTCTGGTCGTGTGCCAGTAGTGCGGTTGACCCAGGTATTCCGTCAAGCTCAAACAAGTGCAATTATCACTGCTGCTCACCAAATTAATCGAGGAATTTATCCCACAATTGAACCGATTTCTGACAATCCTGTGTCTGACTGTATTTGGCACGGCGGCGGACATCAGCCCGAACATGGTGTACAGGCAATCTGCGAGTTGATTACCGATTTGATTCCACGGCTGGGTTTTAATCCTGCTACTGATGTGCAAGTACTTTGTCCAATGTCGCGGGGCTTGGTAGGGACTCGCAATCTTAATACCGTGTTGCAGCAGTTGATTAATCCACTCAGCCCCAACAAGGTGGAGATTAACAGAGGTGGAAATTTATTACGCGAGGGCGATCGCATCATCCAGCTAACCAACGACTACAACCGCGAAGTTTTCAACGGCGACTTGGGAATAATCCTCACCATTGATACTGTCGAGCAGGAAGTTACAGTACTGTATGGTGAGCGGACTGTGGTTTACGATTACGCTGACCTGAATGAAATTGCCCTTGCCTGGAGCATTTCTATTCATAAAAGCCAAGGCTCAGAATATCCGGTGGTGATTCTGCCAATCTATATGCAGCATTACATGATGTTGACCAGGAACCTGTTTTACACCGGGCTGACCCGTGCCAAGAAGTTAGCGATCGTAGTTGGCGCAAAAAAAGCGATATCTCTGGCGGTGCGCTCTACTGATGACCAACAGCGCTACACAAGGTTGAAGCAGAGGTTACTTCAGACAGGACTGAATTGGTAATATGTTTTGACTATTAAAAATAGAAAATGGCTATAGCGAGTGAAGCCTTTAAATTATATTCCGGATCAGACTGATGCTTCGGAGTGAATATATAAAGAAGAGGATTATATTCCCAGATGATTAACCAAATTACCG
>CAXUOL010000422.1:0-6226 GCA_964252435.1 uncultured Nostoc sp. | reverse complement strand
TTTAACGACGCACGCTCTTCTTTTGCATCACTTTCGTGAGGAATCATAAAAGTTTCTAGCCAATTTCAGAAGTGAGACAAATACCTTGATTATTTTGACTCAAAAGGTATATTAATAGGAAAACAGGGTTTAGGGTCAACCTATACAGACATTAAATAATACACTTATCCTTTTACCAAAGATGAGCAAAAATTCTGTAAATAAACTATGACTTGTCTAAGGTAATATAAGCTAATAATTAGGATTGCTAAATAGATAATTAAAAATAAAAATTCTAATTGCTGTAATTATAAGGCAAGTTATGAGATAATTGTAAGCTTTGTTTCTTCCTGCAAAAGAAGCTAGTACCGCAAGGCGGAATTCAAAATTCAAAATGACGCTCTCTACGAGACGCTACGTGTAGCTTGCAACTCTTACAGAGTACGCGGACTCGCTCTAAGCGTTGGCGCAGCCTCTCTAAGAGTTGCCATGCCAAAGGCGTTGCCTCTCGTTCGCGTAGCGTCTCTGAAAGAGAAGAGAAGGCTTTACGCTGCGCTAACAAAATTCAAAATTAATACAGCGTAAGCATTTCATTGGTTTTGAATGGGTGGTTTATTTCCGCCGTACTGTGCTAGTTACAGACTGCTAGAGCAATACAACCAGTAGGTTTTTTCTTTAAACAGAAAATTTGTCGTAGAGTTGCAAAATAGTCTACCCATGTTTGACAGTATCTACTCACTTTACTGAAAAAAGGCAGATCGCGCAGCGTGTCGTAGACAGGGTAGTTTTGCTGGAGGTTGAGTTGCAAGAAAAGATATTTTGGTTTGTATTATTAAGTGATATTACATAAAATTAGTTAAAATGTAAATGTATTTTTAAATGCAGAAATTTGGTTAAGGTAAGCGTTTTTAGTAAAAAATACTACTTTTAAAGATAAAAGATAGACTTTAATGCTTTAATGGATAGATGTCATACTATTGTAATTTTAATCACTTGCCTATAGCTACGAAATTAATTTCCGTAATTACACGGTGACAGTGCATATTAAACTGTACTATTAATTAAGATATAAACATACTTAATTATCGAGAAAAACATTCACAGACAGAAAGCTACTAGCAATTTCGGCTAAAATATCAGCATCCGAAAGAGAAGTAAGCTGCTGATAGAATTATTTTTGCTGAATGAGTCAAAGGTGACAGATTTAAAGAATAAATGCCCCTTGGCAATGAGAAACTATATTGAATTAATTTTCGTCTGGTCTATTTCATAGAAAGTACAAGGTAACATTCTGTCAGTTGAAAATTTAACTTTTTCTTAAAAAGGAAACAATAGCAACAGGCAGTAAAATATATCCTATCAAGAATAAAACTAATAGTTTACCAGACTTTTTTTTAAATAACCTACCCTTGTAAGTAGTTTTGTATGTTAATCAAACAATTTACTTAAGTTGTAAATTATACAGTTTTACTGTCAGGAAGTCTGGCTAAAAAACTTCAGTCTGCTAAAAGTGCAAATTGTAGGTATAACAGCTTAGTTTATCTTATTTGAAAATCTATAAAACTTGAAAGGATAATGCTGCTTTAGCGGTGAACTGAAAAACAGCAACTAATTCAGAACTCGTATTTAAGAGGATTTTGGGGTGTGGTTAATTATCTGATTGTGTTCCTCTCCTTCTTAGAGCTAGCGGTAAGAATGTGGAAGCGCAGAGCTTACCTTTTATGACTGGGTTGAAATTAAACAGTACTAAGTATTGTATATTCAACGCTGTCCAAATCTAGAGCATATAGATTTTAGTTAAAGCAATATAGTCTGTCTTATCAATTCTGAATTCTCGTTAGTACCAATTCCAATTTTCATGATTACCAGAAAGCAACTGGTATCTAAATATCTAATAAAAATGTGCTATAACGTACCGTCATAACCGTGGTGATGGTTCGATCTTTGAAGGAGCTTTGAGGTGGAAAACAATAAGTCGTTTCTGTGGCCAGAAGGAATATTAATTGCGCTACTTGCTTTAGGTGGTGTTTTTAGTCTTGCTTTTATGATGCTTCTAAGACCAAATGCTTCGGATGCTCAGAGTAGACCAAGTATAAATATCAAGGATGTATCTGCAAACGTAGGAACTCAGCAGCGCATTGAGAAATTAAAGGCGGCGATGCTTACAAGTTGGCAGCAAGAAGCACAAACAAAGGGTCTAGCCTACCCTATACCATCACGTTTTCAAGGGGAAATCATTGAGGCTGCAAAACTTACTCAGGGTGAGAAAGTGATTGCTCTCACCTTTGATGATGGCCCTTGGCCTCAGACTACAGAGCAAGTGCTAAATATTCTGAAATCAAATAATATCAAAGGGACGTTTTTTGTAGTCGGGCAGAACCTAAAAAATTATCCAGAGTTAGGAAGGCAGATTGTTGCTCAAGGTCACGTCATTGCCAACCATACTTGGCATCACTGGTATCACTTCTTTAATCAACAAGCAGCTGCTTTTGAAATTGAGCGCACAACAGACTTAATTTATCAAGTTACAGGTGTCAAAACAAATTTGTTCCGACCGCCTGGTGGTATGCTACACAATGGATTAGCTGGTTATGCTAAAGGACAAAAGTATGCTGTGGTGATGTGGTCGGCTGACTCCACAGACTACAAGTTACCAGCTGTACCAAAGTTGATTAATAACGTGATTAAAGATTCTAAACCTGGTGGGATTGTGCTAATGCATGATGGTGGTGGTAATCGTTCTAGAACTGTGCAAGCTTTACCAGAAATTATTAGCAACTTTAAAAAGCAAGGCTATCGCTTTGTGACTATTCCAGAACTTTTAGAAATCGAAGATACAGATCAAAAGTTGCTTGCTAACAAAAAGTAATAATTATTAATTATAGGTAATTAGTCAATAGTAATTGGCTAACATGGTTATTTTTGCATTTGGTTAGAGACTGATAATTAAGGGCACTCTAGCAGTGAACCAAAAATTTTTTCTTTAAAAAGCGATCGCCAAAATATTGATCCTGTATTGATATTATTACATGACTATTACGAAAGTTTTTTGGCGCTGAAAATCTTATTTTATTAAAAGGCAGGCCGAAAAGCCTGCCTTACAAGATTGAATTTATAAAGAAGGGGAAGGGGGAAAGGTAAAAACCTCGCCCGAAGTCAAGCGAAATAATCCAAATTTTATGAGGAAGGTGAAAACCTCGCCCCTTGTGGGCGACCTGTTCATCCCTTTCCCCTTTCCCCTTTAACCTTTTCCCTTTTATTTGTTGTCAGTCTCTTAATGACTGCTTACTAAACTGAACTCAGTTGTTTTTTCAGGATTAGCTTCTGGACTATCAGCTTCAGAAGGCGGAACTAACTGCCAGAATTTCGACAAAAATTCTGGCCAGTTTTGCAGAATTTTCTTCGCCTTTGGTGAACCAGTGCGTTCTGCATGAGTTTGAATCAATTCTTGCAGTTGCTTTGCACCTACTTCGGTAATCACCCGCTGAATTTTGACAATTTCTGGGTTGACTAACTCACGAAATGAGTCGTCTTCATCCAAGAAGTATGCCAGTCCACCAGTCATTCCAGCGGCTACATTACGTCCTACTTTGCCAAGGACGACAATCACACCACCTGTCATGTATTCACAGCAGTGATCCCCAGCGCCTTCAATCACTGCGATCCCTTTGGAGTTTCTCACAGCAAAGCGTTCTCCTGCTAGACCATTGGCAAATAATATGCCACCAGTAGCACCATAGAGGCAGGTATTGCCAACTATCACGTTTTGTGATGCGTTATAGGTAGCATCAGTTGGAGGTTTGATGATGATTTCACCACCATGCATCCCTTTACCTACATAGTCGTTTGCTTCTCCTTCTAGACTCAGAATTATGCCGGGGAGGTTGAAAGCACCAAAGCTTTGCCCAACACTACCTGTGAAGTTGAGATTAATTTGTCCTTCAAAGCCACTGTCACCGTATTGGGAAGCGATCGCACCCGCTAATCTTGTGCCTACTGTTCTGTCAGTATTGACAATAGGGTAAGTCTTGGTGACAGTAGACTGATCCCTAATGGCAGTCTGAATTTCGGGATCGGCAAGGAACTTGTCATCCAAAACCACGCCGTTGCTATGAACTTCTTCATGCACCAACCAGCTACGATTGTCTCTGCTATTTGGTAGCTGAAGTAAACAGTCGAGATTGAGCGATCGCGTTTTGGCGAGTTTTACCTCTTGGCGCAGTTTTAACAAATCTGCACGTCCAATGATTTCTGACAAAGAACGATAGCCAAGTCGGGCTAACAAACTACGCACTTCTTCGGCAATGAAGTAGAAGAAGTTGACAACTTGTTCCGGCATTCCCGTAAACCGCTTGCGGAGTTCTTCTTTTTGAGTAGCAACACCCACAGGACAGGTATTCATGTGGCAAACTCGCGCCATAATACAGCCTTCAGCAATCATGGCGATGGAGCCGAAACCGAATTCTTCACCGCCCATCAATGCACCTATTACCACATCCCAGCCACTCTTGAGTCCGCCATCTACGCGTAAAATCACGCGATCGCGCAAGCCATTTTCCATCAAGACGCGATGCACTTCACTTAAACCGAGTTCCCACGGTGAGCCAGCGTGTTTAATGGAACTTAGTGGCGATGCACCTGTACCACCATCATGACCAGAAATCTGGATGATATCAGCGTTTGCCTTAGCTACACCAGCAGCGATCGTGCCAATGCCAACTTCTGCAACTAGCTTCACCGACACCTTTGCTTTGGGATTAATTTGGTGCAGATCAAAAATCAGTTGTGCTAGGTCTTCAATAGAATAAATATCATGGTGCGGTGGTGGCGATATCAGCGTTACACCTGGTTTGGAGCGCCTTAACATCGCAATGTATTGGCTCACCTTGGGACCTGGCAGTTGTCCACCTTCCCCAGGCTTTGCACCTTGGGCAATTTTGATTTCAATTTGTTTGGCGTTAACTAGGTACTCTGGGGTGACACCAAAGCGTCCCGATGCAACTTGCTTAATGGCACTATAAGCTCGATCGCCATTCTGCAATCCTTTTAAATGAGGTAAGGTTGGTGAGTAACCAGACTCATCTACATCATCTAAAACTGTGTAGCGCACTGGATCTTCGCCGCCTTCTCCAGAATTTGATTTACCGCCAATGCGATTCATAGCGATCGCTAAAGTTTCATGGGCTTCTCTTGACAAAGCACCTAAAGACATGCCACCTGTGCAGAAGCGCTTGACTATTTCATATACCGACTCGACTTCTTCTAGAGGAACCGATGGAACATCGCCTTGGAAATCCAGCAAGTCCCGCAAGGCTGTTACTGGTCTGCCTTGGAGGTGCTTTTTATAAACTTCGTAATGGTCGTAGTTTTTGGCATCTAGAGCTTTATGGAGCGCCTTAACCATTTCTGGGCTATTCATGTGATACTCGCCGTTAGGACGGTATTGCACAAAGCCCAGGTTTTCTAACTTATTAGTCGTCAGTTCTGGGAAAGCTTTGCTATGGAAGGAAAGTACTTCATCAGCAAGTTCGGTAACACTCAAACCACCGATGCGGGAAGTCGTACCACGGAATCCCAGGTCGATTAAATCTCCACCGATGCCAATAGCTTCAAAGATTTGGGCTGCTTGATAGCTGGAGAGCAGAGAAATTCCCATTTTGGAGAGAATTTTTAGCAAACCTGACTCTACTGCTTTGCGATAGTTTCCCAAAGCTTGTTCTAAGGTGAGGGTGGGAATTTTTTGCACCCCCATTAACTTTTGAGTTTTGGGATCAGACCACCAATCACGCACCGTATCTAAAGCCATGTACGGGCAAACTGCGCCAGCACCATAGCCAATCAGACAAGCAAAGTGATGGGTACTCCAGCATTGAGCAGTATTTACAATCAGAGATGTTTTCATTCGCAACCCCTCACGAATCAGATGGTGATGTACCGCACCCACTGCTAACAAGGGAGGAATGTAGGTATATTCTGTTTTGATACTGTCATTGACGCCATCGCTTAAGATTAAAATCTTTGCACCTGCCCGAACTGACTCAGCTGCTTGTGCTTGTAAAGATTGCACAGCGGCTTTCAATCCTTCTGGGCCATTAGCGATCGCAAACAGGGTTGACAACTCAGCCGTGGCAAATCCTGACAGCTTAATTGCCTCTAATTCTGCATCGGTTAACACTGGCGACTCAAGTTTCAATCTCCGAGCATATTCTGGCTTGGGTTCTAATAAGTTACCCCGTTCACCCAGTTC
>CAXUOL010000421.1:4837-6231 GCA_964252435.1 uncultured Nostoc sp. | reverse complement strand
CAAAAAGCAGCACTTTTGCATAGTGAATTACCTTCATCTCAACGCCGTGCAACTCTGCAAGCTTTAGAACGTCAACAGCTAAGATTACTTTATTTATCACCCGAAACTTTGCTCAGTGCGCCAGTTTGGGAAAAATTATGTCAGCCACAATTGCAAATTAATGGCTTAATTTTGGATGAAGCTCATTGTTTAGTACAGTGGGGTGATACTTTTCGCCCAGCTTATCGCAGATTAGGGGCGGTGCGTCCGGCATTGCTCAAATCAAAACCACCGGGAACAAAAATCAGCATCGCTGCTTTTACTGCTACTGCTGACCCCTCAGCCCAAAAAATTATTCAAACAGTTTTACAATTACAGCAACCAGAGATTTTCCGCTTGAATCCGTACCGTCCTAACTTGCATCCCAGCGTTCGCATTGCTTGGACACCACGAGGTAGGAAACAACAATTATTAAAGTTTATTCAAAATAAACCACAACAATCGGGATTAGTTTATGTTCGCACTCGGAGAGATAGCGAAGATTTAGCTGAGTGGTTAGCAGAGATGGGTTTTGCTACAGCTAGTTATCATGCGGGATTAGGTGCAACCGAACGCCGTGAAGTAGAAGCAAGCTGGTTAAGTGGTAAAATGCCTTTTGTGGTTTGCACCTGTGCGTTTGGTATGGGGATAAATAAATCAGATGTTCGCTGGGTTGCCCACTTTCACGCGCCACATTTGTTATCTGAATATGTGCAAGAAATAGGCCGCGCTGGAAGGGATGGGAAACCAGCAGAAGCGTTAACGTTGGTGAGTGAACCTACGGGGTGGTTAGATTCAGGGGATAAGCAAAGACAGGAATTTTTTCAACAACAAATGCGATCGCAACAACAAATAGCGCAGCAACTTGTGAAAAAATTACCAAAACAGGGAGAAGTAAATGCAGTAACCCGACAATTTCCTGAAGGTGCTACAGCTTTAGCTTTACTCCATAGCAACGGTCAGCTAAACTGGCTTGATCCTTTTCATTACACCATTGGGCAAAAAGCGGGAACTCAGCCACCAACGCAATTACACGCTGCAAAACAAATGCATCAATATTTGACTACCAAGCAATGTCGTTGGCAGTTTTTATTAAATGCCTTTGGTTTTGACAAAGAAGCAGCTAACTTGCGTTGCGGACATTGCGACAATTGCCGTCAATGAGTATAAAAGACTCGTTCACGAGTATCAAAGGCTCGTCGCCGAGTATAAAAGACTCATTCACGAGTATCAAAGGCTCATCGCCGAGTATCAAAGGCTCATTCACGAGTATCAAAGGCTCATCGCCGAGTATAAAAGACTCATTCACGAGTATAAAAGGCTCATTCACGAGTATCAAAGGCTTGTCGCCGAGTATAAAAGACTTATTCACGAAT
>CAXUOL010000421.1:0-4737 GCA_964252435.1 uncultured Nostoc sp. | reverse complement strand
CTCATTCACGAGTATCAAAGGCTTGTCGCCGAGTATAAAAGACTTATTCACGAATATAAAAGACTTCCGCCTTGCGATACTAGGTTCATCCAATAGGATGAATTGTCATTTTCACCACCAAGTGACAATAGGGTAGTCAAGTAGAGGATAAAAATATGTCATCTGCTCAAGCGCCCTCCCTACCAACATTGATTCCGCGCGAAATCCTGTTTGGGAATCCCGAAAAAACTAGCCCACAACTCTCCCCTGATGGCAAGTACTTGGCATATATCGCCCCTGATGAGAAAAATGTCTTACAAGTATGGTTGCGAACTATAGGACAAGAAGACGATAAAATACTAACTGCTGACAAAAAGCGTGGTATCCGCATTTTCTTCTGGACTTATAACGCCGACCAGTTAATTTATATGCAAGACTCGGATGGCGACGAGAACTTTCATCTCCACTTAGTTAATATTCACTCCAAGATTGTGCGTGACTTAACACCATTCCAAGGTGTAAAAGCAGAACTCGTCGAACTGGAACCTAAATTTCCAGAGCAAGTGCTGGTAGCGTTGAACTTGAACAATCCTCAAAAATTTGACGTTTACCGCATCAACCTTAAAAATGGTGCGGTTGAGTTCGACACTGATAACCCCGGTAACATTATTAGTTGGACATCTGACCCCCAGTTCCAAATACGTGCAGCGACAGCTAGTACACCCGATGGTGGTTACGATTTGTTGTTGCAGAAACCAGATAAACAGTGGGAAATTCTCCGCCACTGGGGGGCAGAGGAGGAAGGAAATTCTGTAAGTTTCTCAGATGATGGCAAAACCCTTTATATTCAAGGGAATCACGATGCTAACGCTAAACGTCTGCTAGCTGTTGACCTAGAAACCCGTCAAGAAACCGTCATTGCTGAAGATGAGCAGTATGATGTCGTGGGGATAATTATTCATCCACTGACGCGAGTTATCCAAGCAGTTTCTTTCTACAAAGATAAACAGGAATGGCAAGTAATCGATCGCAGTATCGCCGCAGATTTTGAGGAAATCGCCAAGGTGTGTCCTGGAGAATTCTCTATAATTAGCCGCGACTTGGAAGATAAAACTTGGGCTTTAGCTTATAGAACTGACGATGGCCCAGTTTATTACTATGCCTACAACCGAGAGTCCAAAACTAGCACCTTCCTTTTTAGCAACCAACCCAAACTAGAAACGTTGCAGTTAGCTTCAATGCAACCGATTTCCTACGAGTCGCGGGATGGCTTAACTATCCACAGTTACTTAACAACTCCTGTGGGAATACCGACGCAGAATCTCCCAACAGTCCTGCTGGTTCATGGCGGCCCTTGGGCGCGGGATACTTGGGGTTTCTCTCCCACAACGCAATGGCTAGCTAACCGAGGTTATGCCGTGTTGCAAGTCAACTTTCGCGGTTCTACTGGCTATGGTAAAGCATTTTTGAATGCTGGAAATCGGGAATGGGGTGGCACAATGCACGATGACTTGATTGACAGCGTGAACTGGCTGGTAGAAAAAGGCATTTCTGATCCGCAAAAGATTGCGATTATGGGCGGTTCTTATGGAGGTTACGCCACCCTAGCGGGGTTGACTTTTACACCCGAAATCTTTGCTGCTGGCGTGGATATTGTCGGGCCGAGTAACCTGATTACCCTGATAGAAACTATACCGCCCTATTGGGAACCGATCAAAGCAATGATTTATCATCGCATTGGCAACTTGGAGACACAAAAGGAGTTTCTCAAATCGCGATCGCCTTTATTCTTTGCTGACCGAATTCAAAAACCTTTACTCATCGGTCAAGGTGCAAACGATCCACGGGTGAAACAATCAGAAAGCGATCAAATTGTCAACGCAATGCAACAAGCTGGTTTGCCAGTGCAATATGTACTTTACAGTGATGAAGGACATGGTTTTGCCAGACCAGAAAATCGCTTGCACTTTTTTGCGATCGCCGAGGAGTTTCTCGCCAAATACATAGGCGGTAGATTTGAACCTTTGGCAGATATCCCAGGTCATTCAGGAATAGTTAAATAAAGTCTCAAAATGGTGGTTAGTGTCATTCACTAACCACCGCGAGTAAGTTAAGTCGGTGAGAAAAATTCTTTCTCTCCATCTTTACCAAAAGTTGCCAATAACCAGTTTAGTTTGCAAAGAGAATCTGGAAGTTCTTAAATTGGTATTCTCGTCCACCCCAGGGAATGTAGCAGGTTTTATTTGGTGGATAATATTTCCCAGGTGTATACTCTCCATCAACCTTGGCTCGGCAAAAATATAATTTATTCTTACCATTATTTTCAGTGCCGCCTACCGGATTATTGCCAACGGTGTACCCTGGAAAGTTTCCCCATGTCCAGCTATTTGCTTTGTATAGGTAAATTCTAGAGGAGGGATAATATTCTTTACCTCCCCACGAAACGTAGCATCTTCCATTCGGTGGATAGTATTTTCCAGGCGTATACTCCCCATCAACAATGGCAGAACAAACATACAATATGTTTCTACCATTATCCTCAGTGCCACCTCTAATATAACCACTAGAAGTAGTATTGGGTTTCACCGTAGTCCTTGAAACAGCAGCTAATGCAGGTACTGCTATAGAAACTGCTATTCCAACTGCTAGGAGTGTAGCGATACGACTGAAGTTCAGCGAACTTACTTTTGTAAAGTTAGTTTTCATGCTTTTATCCTCACTAAACTATTCATGAGAGGTGTAATTTTTCTTGATTCCTAAGATGTTTTGATGAAAAATGGTTAAACAAAGTTAAAGCACTAATAAACGCAAAAATCCAGGTTATAGCCAGCGTAAATAGATCTATAATTAACCAGAAAATATCAATAGTATTTCGGCTTCACGCTATGCTATATATCAATATCTTAATTATCAATAAAGGTCAGCTATTGATAAATTTATCGCTAAATATAATGCAATGACCTTTATTAATAAGATACGTTTGCTCTAATTATATAGCTTGCTTATAAGACAATAATTTACTTTTATTTTAGACAATATTGGGCTTAGTGTGATTTTCTGTTCCATTGCTATTTATGGACGAACATCATCTTAAACCTAGCCAGAGAAACTCTTACACATAATCAAACTATTTTTTGTTTTGTTCGTCAAATTACTTTAATAACTCTTAACTATAAAAAGTTAACATTTTGATTGCTATGTTGATAGCCAATCAGTGGAAACAGTAACCATGATTTGCATCGATGTGGGCTATGATGCAGGTAAAAAGATACATGGGCGTAAGCTGCATCTAAGTGTGGATCTGTTAGGGCTGGTTTTGCGGGTCTTAGTAACGTCTGCCAGTCTTCCAGAACGTGTTCGCGTTAGCGTCTCGTAGATAAGGAGCGACAAAAGTCCTCAACCAAGTTCACAATACAGCCAATCAAGTAAAGCGGTTAAACATCATTTATGTTGCCATGATTAGTATCATGGTTCGACGGTTTGCATAATTTTTAGCTCACTCTGACTTTTAAAATATCCTCTTATAACCAGCCCAACTGGGAAAATAGTAGAAGCGATCGCCGATGATTTTCTTGCCAAATACTTAGATGGGAGATTGTAACCTACTCTGATGCTCAGACTCTTCTTTTTGCAAGAGAAAATCGAGATAGTCTTGTAATTGTAATAGCCTCGCTCCAGATAGCTGGCGTAACTTGGCTAAAATCATTTCTTCTTGCTGCCACTGAGTAATGGAAATAATTTGAGATGCTGGTACTTCGATCGTTACATTGGGCAAATCAAACCCTTCTAGACTATACCCGTCCTCTTCCCCTTCAGGCATGGGGTAATGTTCCACAATTGTTGCAACATTCCCTCGCTTCAGGTTGTATTCTGGTAAATCTTGCGCTAAGGCAACTTGGGAGAACAGGGGATACTTTACCTTCATGAGTTGGCTCCTTGATCTGGCACTAAGGTGACAAATTTGGTTGTATCGTTTGCAACCATCCAAATGGTTAAGATATTAAGTTCAACGCCATTAGTTCCTCGCAGACACGCACGAATGATATACTTCTGACCATAGCGAGTTGTTTTGATCACCTCGGCAGGTTACATTAAAACTTGAGCGCGTAGATCCCGTTCCAGTTGTTACCAGTTGTCTAGTGTGTATCCAGCCCTAGCCAGAAATTTAGATTTATCGTCTTTGGGCAACGGCACAAGCAGATACTTAGTTAGCTTTTCTTGTGCGATTATTGCATCCTGCGGTAAAAAGGCCATCAACTCATGGCATGAATTTTTAGTAGGAATTATTGACTACATTTTACTGTTTAAGATGATGAAAGTTTTGATAGCGATCGCACCTCTAAAATCATTTCGTCTGTCTGCCTTTTAACCGCATTGCTTTATCCAGCATTTAGTACTTGTTCTGCGGTTAGCTGTAACTCTGGGAAGATAGTAGATGCGATCGCAGTATTTCCTGTAAATCTAGTTTCTTCATAAAACCCATCAACTAATATCAGTACGATAACTGCATTTATTTGTGGATCAACAATCCAATATTCAGCAATTCCCCTTGCGGCATACTCGGAACGTTTGTAGCGATAATCCCGATCTTCGTTAGCTTTACCAGGAGAAACAACTTCGACAACTAAAGCCGGAGGTGGCATATCCAAGGTGATTGTAGATCGCGTTGCACCTTCTAAGGCTGTTGCAAGTTCATCCGTCAGCACAACTAAGTCAGGAATGCGAGTTGTCGCACGAGAACCAGCAACAACAATTTCA
>CAXUOL010000420.1:0-6235 GCA_964252435.1 uncultured Nostoc sp. | reverse complement strand
TATACTGGTTGAATTTCATACTGCCAACGGCAATAATTATTGGTGGCGCGTTCGCGAATGATTCCCTGATTCAAGGTGGCTGTAGCTTGATAACCTTCTTGGACATGATACTCAAACTCTGCTGGGAGTAAGTATAGAGGAGAAACTTGCAAATTATTTTTACCCCAATGACCTAAACCCAAAACATCCCGACTACCCCAAAATTTGTTGACATCAGGAAAAGTACGGCAGAGGTACTCATCATCCGGTCCGAGGATTTGAGCTGCACCGCCACTGTAAGGTTTACCGCCGATGGGATCTTCAATGGAGTACATAAAGGCGAATGTTTGCCCAATTTCCGGTAACGTGACGCGGTAATACCAACCTTCAAAGAAGCGGCGACTACTACCATCCCAGTGATAGCCAGAATGGGGTGTTTGGAGAGAATTTAGGGGAATAGTTAACATAGATTTATCTAATTGCCGATTTTTTCAGTATGCGCGACGATCGCTTCGATATTAATGATGCTTATGAAATTCTTGGGCTGAAACCCGGTGCATCTCAAGCACAGGTGAAGCGAACTTACCGTAAACTGGTGAAAATTTGGCATCCTGATCGCTTTGTCGATCAAAGGCAAAAACAGGAAGCTGAGGAAAAAATTAAATCAATCAACGCAGCTTACAACAGGCTCAAATCTGAAAATCCATCTGAGCCTCCTATTCCTGAAAATCCATCTTCATCTTCGCCTAAAAATCCCCCAAAAATATCTGTCAATCGTTGGGATGCAGAAACTTTCTACACTTTAGGAGTAGAAAATGCTACTCAAGGAAGATATGAGGATGCGATCGCAGATTTTACCCACGCAATTCGTCTCAATCCTCACTATATTGACGCATATAAATATCGTGGGCTAGTTTGCTCACAATTAGGATATGAATATAGAGCCGCTTCAGATTTAAATAAAGCTGCACAAATAGAAGAAGAGTTAAGAAATCCGGGGAGTACGCCTAGATCGCGCTCACCTAGATATGTATCAAAACCTAGACCTCTGGTAGAAAGATTTTGTCAGAGGATAAAAAGTTTACTGCGGCTAAATCGGCGTTGGAGATGAAAAGCAAATACCTTAAGACGCTTTAAATAGCAATACAATACCTTGAGTTATATAACACTAGCAATTGGGAATACTAAATAAACGTGAGTTCGACGGTCTATGTAGTAACCGCCTAATTAGCTTAATAAAGAAACCTCTCCCTAGTTTTACTACGCAAAACCTTCCCTCTCCGACTCGGAGAGGGACAGACTTGAACGAAAGTTCAAGGCAGGGAGAGGTTTGTCAAACTCAGGTTAAATAAAGTTGAATTTGCTGCTTATTTCCTATTTAAATATGCAAGATTTAATATCTGTACGCACTCTCAAAGGGCATTCAAATAAGGTAATGTCTGTTGTTTTTAGTCCTGATGGGCAGACTTTAGCTAGTGGTAGTCATGACAAAACTATAAAAATTTGGCATTTAGCTAACCAGGAACCACGCACCTTCAAGGGACATGGAGAGTCTTCTTGGTGGTCTGGAGGGGTAAATTCTGTTGCTTTCAGCCCTAATGGCAAGATTCTAGCCAGTGCTAGTGATGACAAAACTATTAAATTATGGGAAATCTTAACAGGTAATGAAATCTGTACCTTCACAGGACATGAAGAAGAGGTTTACTGTGTTGCCTTTAGCAGGGATGGAAAAACTTTAGCCAGTTGCAGTCAGAACAAGACCATTAAGCTTTGGTCACTAGAGACAGGAAAGCAAGTACACACACTTAAAGGGCATTCAGATAACGTTTTATGCGTCGCTTTCAGCCCAGATGGAAAAACTTTAGCCAGTGGTGGTGCAGGTAATGACAAAACCATTAAGATTTGGCATCTGGCTAAACAGAAAATCCTTACTCTTAAAGGGCATTCCGATTGGTTTGGAGGGATAAATTCTGTTGCTTTCAGCCCAAATGGCAAGACTTTAGCCAGTGCTAGTTGGGACAAGACCATTAAGTTATGGCATTTGGAAAGCGGTCAAGAAATCTGTACCCTAACTGGGCATTCTGATCGTGTTTGTTCTGTCGCTTTTAGTCCCAATGGCAAGATCATAGCTAGCGGTAGTAAAGACAAAACGATCAAGCTATGGCAGGTGGATACAGGCAATGAACTCTGTACTTTTTCAGGATCTGAAGATGTAGTTTTTTCCGTTGCCTTTAGCCCAGATGGGAAGATGTTGGGTAGTGGCAGTGGGGATAAAACTATTACCCTATTCCCCATTGCTAAGGCTGTCATTCTTTTATAAATGACCCATAAGCACAATCTATTCTTGATTTATTGAAAATTTAGATGATTTCAGTAAATTACTAGATTTTTTATCAATTCATCATCTGACAGCATAATAACATCCATCTTTGGTATACTCTTTCCTTTGATTAAGTATTAACTCTCTAAAGATTAAGTATTAACTCCCTGGAGATAGAGCCACTTGTTTGAGGGCAGAGGTTATTCTGAGATTACCAACAGTTGAGTAGCAAATAAAACTCAATATTTATCAGCAACATATATTTTCAGTTCATTAAAACCTCTTGTTTTCACAAAGCTTTAGTTCATCAATATCTTAATCTGAGGAGTTAAATCAACGGCTATGTCTATTCCCAATGAACGCGAAATCAAAAACAGTGAAATCAAACAAGAATCTTACACTGATATTAATGGTAATACTCATACTGACTTGACACGAAACACTGAAACAGTCAAGAATAGCGCAGCTAATCCCAACTCTTACACTAACGGTTACGTACAAGGTCGAAATGTTGAGCGTAACTACCAGCAAGCAGATTTAGCCCAGCGTGATGAAAACAATGCTAGTGGTGGTTTGCTGTTGGGTATTATCATTACTTCGCTGCTTGGTTTGGTTATAGGTGGGGTTTGGTACTTCAACCAGCAGAATAACGCAGCAGTTAACAATACAGTGCCGGTCGTGGTTCCTGTACCGAGTAAGAGTAATCCAACTCCCAGTGCATCTCCTCAACCACCAACGACGATAATCGAAAGAACTAGGGAAGTACCTGTACCTGTTGCTGTTCCTGTTCCTCAACAGCAGGTTACACCTCCGTCTGCACCTCGCCAACCGAATATTAACATTACTATTCCACCCCAGCAGCCTGCGGCAGAAAAAGCACCTTCTGTAACCCAGCCAGCCCCTAAAGCGACACAAAGTCCGGTGACGAGTCCAACTACTAATACTCCGGCTTCGCAGAACGATAGTTCTACTAATACTGTTGCTCCTGGTACGAAAAGTGACACTTCTAAAAGTACTACACCTCAAGGAGTAGACAAGTCAAACAGTACATCTAATAGCGATTCTTCTACCGCAGGCGATTCTGCTCAATAACGGCTTCTGAACTTTCAGTCCACTTGGTAATGTTGGCGTGAATGCGAATATTACCAAGTGGGACAAATTTTAAGGAATATTTCTGAATTGTTGCGATAAATTAATGGTATTCAAGTTTAGTAAAGGTGTCTTGTAGCTAAACAAACACAATGCTAGATTAAGACCAAGGTACAAACAGGTTAAAAGTTAAACAAAAACTTTCAAGTTAGAGCCTGTGCCTCCTGCTCTAATCTTCTCGCGATCGCTATGATTGGTTGTGGCATCCGTTGAATGTGTTTTTGCCTTAAGTTCAATGAGTTGTTTTGGAGGTTTTAGAACGCACAGCCAGAAAATGCCTGCCTAGTTGGAATGTAAGGATGTGCAATTCTGAGTAAAGCGATCGCGAATACTGTCCACCAAATTTTAAGTTAGTCATTTCTGAATTCTCCAATCTTCAAGGAACCGCCCCAAGCTATTGAGATTTATCCATCGTAGCTTCAGGCGGTTTCTGCTTTGAGTGTTATGCATTTTTGTCCTTTGTCATTTATCTCTCTTCTTATACCAATTCTGTATAATGCGCCAAATTATATAAGGAACGAACCGCAAAGGCGCATTCGCGCAGCGTCTCGTAAGAGTTGGACACAAAGAAATAGTATTAGGAGAGGGTTATTTAGACCAATGACCAATGACTAATGACGAATTAAAGTAATTACGGTCACTTCCGGCGGACAAAATAAACGTCCTGGTTTATAAGTTCCTAAACCACGATTGACATATAGTTGATTTTCTTCTACCTTGTGAAACCCTTGCGCCCACTCCCAATATCGGACTACTTTTGAACAGTCTCCTAAGAAAAATGTTACCCAACGCCGCAATTTTTTGGGAATTTGTTTGAGGAGCTTTTTATAATAGAGTACTACAGGACCAATGCCCGGAATGACGATGTGACCACCGTGGGTATGACCAGATAGTTGCAAATCTACGCGCCATTGTTGCAATATCTTGGCTGTATCTGGGTTATGAGATAAAACGATGCGCGGTGTAAGCAAGTCTAGTTGATTCATGACTGGTGCGGGGTAAAATTCCCGTGACCAATAATCAGCTAGTCCTACTAATGGTAATTCTTTTCCTAATGGATAGGCAATTTCATTCCAAAGCACATGCACCCCAATGCTGGTTAACGCTTGTGTAACTTCTGCTTGGGAGTGGCTGTAATAGATATCGTGGTTCCCAAGTACGGCGTAGATACCACAGCGACTTTGCAGATGTTTGAGTCGAAGCACCAATTGATGGATTGGTGTGGGATCGTCAGTTACGTAGTCACCAGTTAATAGAATTAAATCTGGTTCAGCTTCGTTAGTAAGTGCGATCGCTTTTTCTAACATCTCTTCCGACAGTCGCAAACCATCATAGTGAAAATCTGACAACTGTACTAACGTTGTACCTTGTAAAGATGCAGGAAGTTCCGCAATCTTAACCGTTATTTTATCTACTCTTAAATGTCCTGTAAACAACCAATGCATAAGTCAACCGATACTCCTCATACCAGCGCTTACAGCTTACCAAAAATAAAAATGTAACTTGATAAAATGCAATAATTTATGTCATCTACTTTATATACAATTAATTCATTGATTTAAATTCTGCGATGAAAGTAAGCAGGTTCTGACTGAGTTTGCAGGCACTCATTAGCCAGAATACCTGTTGTGATTGCGTTCTTTTATTTTGAATTTGGAATTATCTACTCACCTTGTAGGGTGATTATAGTAACTTCTGGGCGGCAAAATAAGCGTCCTGGGAGATAAGTTCCCAAACCACGATTGACATATAGCTGATTTTTACCTAGCCGATGCAAACCTTGCGCCCATTCCCAATGGTTGACTACAGAAACATTTACTTCTAAAAATGGGAATCGACGCCGCACTTTTCTGGGTATTTTTTTTACAAGCTTTTCGTAAAACAACGCCGCAGGGCCAATTCCGGGAATCACAATTTGACCACCATGAGTATGACCAGATAATTGTAAATCAACTCGCCATCTTTGTAATATCTCCGCAGTATCTGGGTTGTGGGATAAAACAATGCAGGGTGTGTTGGGGTTTAGCTGGTTCATAACTGTTGCGGGGTAGAATTCCCGTGACCAACTATCAGCCAGTCCCACGAGTGGCAATTCTTTTCCTAATGGATAAGCAATTTCGTTCCAAAGGACGTGAATTCCAATATTAGTAAGGGCTTCTGTAACTAATACTTTTGTCTGTTTGTAATGTATATCGTGATTGCCAAGAATAGCATAGATACCATAGCGACTTTGCAGATGTTTGAGTCGAAGTACCAGTTGGTGAATTGGTGTGGGATCGTCAGTTACGTAGTCACCAGTTAATAAAATTAAATCTGGTTTAGCTTCGTTAGTCACTGCGATCGCTTTTTCTAACATCTCTTCCGACAGCCGCAAACCATCGTAGTGAAAATCTGACAACTGCACCAGCTTTTTACCTTGTAACGATGCAGGCAACCCTGCAATGTTAACCGTCAATGCTTCTATACTCAACGGCCCAGATAACAACCAATGCATAAAACGTTCAATAAAGCTCAATCATAGCGCTTACAGCTTAACTGAACATTGTTGGTTTGTGTGTAGCAACCAGTGCAACTTATTGAAAATTTTATGAATTAGGGCGCTCGCTATACAATGTCCAAGGTGTGCATCAACTCACATTTGTTGATGAACCTGGGTGTTTCTGGAAAGATAGGATAACTATTAGGAGTAAGGGCTGCTCTTGCCCCATTGGTGTCAACTTAACGCTAAACCAGCTTGGTGAAAACGTTTTGCCCTCACCCCCAGCCCCTCTCCCCAAGAGAGCTACA
>CAXUOL010000419.1:0-6235 GCA_964252435.1 uncultured Nostoc sp. | reverse complement strand
TTGCCCTTGAGGGTGGTTTCGACAATTTCATCGATTAAGGCAAGATAGCGATCGCTTAATGGCAGAGAGTCTGGCACTTTAACTACTAGGAGAATGTCACATCAATTCTAATTCTAGTCTTGCCAGCAGAGGTAGAAAAAACAATTGGCCATTTTTGGGTAGTGATGGTCACGTCGCAACTCTTAGAGACGCTCTTGCTAGCAAGATCCCCAAAGGGGTACGCTCCGAATTCAAAATTCAAACATTTTAGACACCCATAAATAAATTTAGTTGCTCTGTATCATAAGTCGTTTTCGGTCATAACAAATGCAAAATTTAGAAAAAACTTATTTAGCGATTTGTTATCATTCCTTGAGCGATTCGCTGTCTAACTAGACGATAAAAAAATAATGGAATGCCTACAATATAACGGTCTGCTAGACGAGTAGGTTCAGTAATTAAGCGTGTTAACCACTCCAGACCATTATCAGTCAGCCAACGCGGCCCGCGATATATAGAGTCAGTATAAAAATCTAGACAAGCACCCAAAGGTAAAAATACAGTAGTTTCAATTTTATGGAAGTTATCTAAAATCCAGCGTTCCTGTAACGGCATACCAAAACCAATATATAAAATATCTGGTTGGAATTTATTAATTTTTTTTACTACCAAATCATTCTCTTTTCCTGATTTATCAAAATAACCATGATGTCCCTGTACGCATAAATTAGGCACAATTGATTCTAACTTAGTAATTGCCTTATCCACTACGCCAGGTTTTCCGGCTAACAAAAATAAAGAAAGGTTTTCTTTCTCACACTTTAATGCTAAATCTTCTATGTAATCTGGCGCTGTCATTCGATGTGCAGCTTGCATTGAATAACCATTGAATCTAGCTCCTACCATTACACCAAAACCGTCACAAAATACTAGATCAGCCTTATTCAAGAAATCTCGATACCAAGACTTTTCATACGCGAGATTCATTGCTCTGATATTCACATGTCCTACAACTGTTTTTTTTTGGCTTTTTGCTGCTTCTACTAAATAATCAACTAATTCTTGTACTTTAATTTTATGGAATCTTGTATTCAACAACTCCACTTCAGGAAAAGTTTTCATTTCTGCACCTCCCTAACTTATTAGACAGTATACCAAGTTTAGAAGAATGCGAACAACAAAAGAATAATACCTTTATTGCTACCTTGACTTTTCCTAAGATTAAATCCTACCTTTTACGCTTCACGAATCGTAAGTCACTTAAACCTATTTTCATCAAGATGGTTTTCAATTGATAACTGCTGTATAAATGCCTCTTAAAGATGTAAGATAACTGTTTATATCCAAGTTTTTAACCCTGACTCGTGCATTATTTCCCAGAGATATTCTGAGATTTTCGTCTGCAATTAAAGATTTCATTGCCTCTGATAATTGTTGAATATCCCCTGGATTAACTAATAAACCATTCTGATTTTGAGTAACTACTTCGGGTATTCCTCCTACTGCGGTAGTGATAACTGCCAAACCCCAACTCATTGCTTCTAGTAGTGCCATAGGCAGACCTTCGTTGTAGGAAGGCAACACAAATACATCAGCTTTAGTTAAAAGATCGTCGCGTTCTTCTTGGTTTACCCAGTCAAGAACAGTGATGTACTCAATGAGATTTAGACTTTGAATCAAACTCCGAGCTTGTTCTCCATCTCCATCCCCCGCTATAACCAACTTGGCTCGGCTTTGCTCAACAGCAGGTATAGAAGCAAATGCCTTAATTAAATCAAATGCACCTTTGCGCTCACCAATGCGCCCTAAAAATAAGAAAAATATCTGCTTGGAATCTATTCGATGTGGTACTTCCGGGGGAATTCTTACAGAGTTAGGCAGAACAATAACTTGCTCTGAGTTCAAACCAAGATTTTCAATATAGTATTTTTTCCAGCTATCTGATAAAACAATAAAACGAGTGCTTTTACGAAATGACCAACTTAGCCACTGCTTAAGCAATTGAGGAAGTTTAGAGTAAAACAAATGAAAGTCAGAACTATGAGCATGAATAATTACTGGTTTTTGAAATAGCCAACTAATAAGAGTCGTGATAGAGTGACGAAAAGCGCTACCTCTAGATGCAATATGAATGTGAATTACGTCGGCTTTTTTATTTAATAAGTTCCAAAATAACTCACCTATTGCCTGCAAAAATACTAATACTTTATGGACAATAGAACCATTCGGTAAAGTAGTAATATGTTTAAATTGAAGATCAGAGGGAGTTTCTTCAAGAATGAGCTTTTGTACAGAAACTATCCCACCTTGCTTCTGCAAGCTTTCGCCTAACATCGTAACTTTTATAGGATTCATAAGAGCTTGTTTATGGTTGATTCAGATTATTAATTTGTTTATCTGCTTTACACATTATATTGAAATAAATATAATTAAATAATTTATTTGTCAATGATGGTAGTTATAATCTGATTGTCATAAATATTACCATGTTTCCAACGCCGGACTAAACCAGGTTTACCCGTGGCGTGTACTTTATTGTACTAACTGAATCATCTGTTGACAGGTCGGAAAAACTAATGAATTTATTTGAGCTTTTAGTAGGGGAAGACAATCATCCAGCCCTAGTTACACCTGGGGGGCGATCGCTAACCTATAAGCAATTGCGCGAGAATGTTATTAGACTGGTATCTGAACTCAACAGCTTTGGATTGAAACGGGGAGAACGCATTGCCATTGCCATGACTAACGGTTCACCAATGGCGATTACCTTTTTGGCTGCTGCCTTATGTGGCACTGCTGCACCCTTAAATCCCAAATATAAACAAGAAGAATTTGCCTTTTACTACCAAGATACCCAAGCAAAAGCACTGATTACGTTGTCTGAGGGGCCAGAAGCAGCCATTGCCAGTGTCACACCCGACATGATGCTAATTAATGCCAAGGTAAATACTGACGGCACATTAAGCTTTGAATTAATTAAGGATAAACTTTCTCCGTACTCCCTGCTAAGAGATCCCTTGCCTCAGTCTGAGGATATGGCAATGATTCTCCACACTAGCGGCACTACCAGTCGTCCTAAGCGTGTGCCGATTCGTCATCGCAACTTAATCGCTTCAGCCGGCAACCTGATTAGTGCTTACTCACTCACAGCAGCTGATACTACACTATGTTTAATGCCCCTATTCCATGTTCACGGATTGGTGGGCTGTTTGCTGGCAACTCTGGCTTCGGGCGGTACATTAGTTTGTCCCAATGGTTTTAATGCCTTAGAGTTTTGGAAACTGGTAGATACCTACAAACCCACGTGGTACTCCGCAGCGCCAACCATGCACCAGACAATTTTGGCGCGCGCTAGCCGCAACTCAGAAATTGTCAAAGCTAACCGCTTTCGTTTCATTCGCTCTAGTAGCGCTTCCTTGCCGCCGATTATCATTGAACAGTTAGAGGCAACTCTTAATGCTCCTGTGGTGGAATCTTACAGCATGACTGAAGCATCTCATTTAATGACCACCAATCCCCTACCGCCAAAAGTCAGAAAACCAGGTACTGTCGGTTATGGCTTCGGCGTAGAAGTAGGCATTATGGACTCCGAAGACAACCTGTTATCTAAGGGAAGCTTGGGCGAGGTAGTGGTAAAAGCACCCAATGTTATAGATGGCTACGAAAACAACCCAGAAGCTAACGCCACTGCTTTTGTGAACGGTTGGTTCCGCACAGGGGATCAGGGTACAGTGGATGCAGACGGCTACCTCCGCTTGACTGGACGGATTAAAGAATTGATTAACCGGGGTGGGGAAAAAATTTCTCCTTTAGAAGTGGATGATGTCTTGCTGCGCCATCCTGCCGTCACCGAAGCCTTGGCCTTTGCCGTCCCCCACAAATCTTTAGGAGAAGATATCCACGCAGCTGTGGTTCTGAAAGCAGAAGTTGGCGAAAAAGAACTTTTAGCTCACTGCGCAACTATGCTGGCAGACTTCAAAATTCCCAAGCAAGTTCACATTTTAGATCAACTACCTCGTGGTGCTACCGGTAAACTGCAACGGTTGGCGATGGCGAAATTGCTGAATATAGGGGAGTAGGGAGTGGGGAATGGAATTTGTATTTGATAGGACTTACGCACACTCTACGAATTCTTCTCTACGAGACGCTGCGCGTTGGCAAAGCCTCTCGCAGAGAAGGCGTCTTGGTGGTTCGATAAATTAAGCTTTTTGGCAATTTTTGCGTAAGTCCTATTTGACAAAACTCAGTGCTGAGTGGTGAGTGCCTCGGCTTAGAGTAAGTAAAAAACTACTCAGCACTTATGTACTTGGTACAAGCCCCGCCCCTTGTGGAGCCACTACGGTCTTCTCACATTGGGAGAGGCTAGCGCCTTTCCTTCTCTACGAGACGCTGCGCGAACGGAACGCTACGCGAACGCGGAGCGTCTCGTAGAGAAGAGGGTTTCCCCCATAAGCAAGTAGCGTGGCGGAATCTTCAAAAGGGTCTATTTATCGTTAAAATCACAAACGTCTACGCAATCTACAAAAACAGAGATTGAACAGTCAGATCCTTCTGGGTAATACTGAAGTTACGCTGTTCTGCTGTGGCAACAAATGAAACGATCGCTTCACACGCCACAGCCACGGTTAATATCACCAGGTTTCGTGCCAACGGATAATCACAGACATCATCATTAACTTCGGAAGGAACGCGATAAACGTCATTCCAAATCACTTCTGCATAATCCGCCGATAGTCCAGCATGAAGGCAGGGTATGCTGAATTTTTCAGCATAATCTTTCACTGCTTGACGTGCCATACTATTGTCAAAGACATCGATAATTAGCTGGCTGTCTTGGAGTAATTGATTTGTATTTGCTGGTGTCAATTCCTTTGTCTTAGCATCAACTTTAGTACCAATTGCTCGATATAAATTATTCGCTAAAATCTTCGCCTTGAACGCTCCCACATCGGAACGGTAGTAAGGCTGAGTCGAAAGATTGCGCTCCTCAATGCGATCGCGATCTATCACTGTAAGTTTATCAAAACCAGACCGAGCTAAGTTTTCAGCTATGTTAGCTCCTAATGCTCCAGCCCCACAAATTGTTACAGAATAGTTCTTCAACTTTGTCATCACAGCATTGGTGCGGTAAAGCTGTTCGTGAAAAAAGATACTCATAATAATTCGTAATTAATTAGTCCGATTGTTTTCACTAGTCTTGTTGTTCCATGACACCCACTAAGGATTGCAAGTCAAAATCGCGATCGCGTCCACTTAGGCAAATACCAGAACTGACAACAGTCAAGTCAGTTTTTGCGATCGCACTACTATGGCGAACACCATCAGCTGTTGTCCAATCGACTGTCCAGTAATCGTTGCGATCGTGGAATTGGTTTAATTTACCGCCGCCCATTTGCAATGCCTTTCTCAATCGCTTTTCATCCTGTTGGGGTTGAGTAAATCCCTCAATGCGCCGAGTTGCTAATTCATAGGCTGTGCGGATTTCTGGAGTAATGCCCTTAAACTGTAATTCTTCAGCAGGAATGAGTTGCTTAACAGCAGATTGCAGAGTTTCAACAATTACCGGATCGGTACGGCGATCTACTTCCTCGAACCAGCATGACTGCCCATTCCATCGGGCAATGATTTGCTCAAAGGCGACACCCTCAGTTACTAGATGCACTGCGATCGGCTTAACTACCTTCAACCGTTGACGCATATCTACTTCATTTACAGGATATGCTAACCAAGTTTGCTTTTGCAGTTGATGTGCTAACCGCAGTCGTATTTGGGAAAAATGTTGCAGGTATTCCACAATTTGGGGTAAGTCTGCTTCTTCTACAACTGTTGCTGTTTTTTCATCTACAGCCTGAAAGATGCCCCAGCCTTCAAATTTACTAGGCTTTGGCGTGAAAGTGTAGATCATCCTGGCTACCCGTGTGCGAACTCGTCCACCCTTGACACAGGGCGCAAGGAATTGGGTGGTATATAACTGTGCTTCTGCGATCGCAATTTGGTTGATTAGCTTAAATATGTTAGTCATAACTAATACCAATTTTCAAAAATAAGGCTACCAATGCAACCCTAAAAACTTTGATGAAATCTAACTTTCTTAATTACGAATTCATATAATTCTGCGTGCAAGTTGGTGGAGCATTGCGTGTTCTCAGTTACTAGAGGGACTCCACTGGTGAGTTGTTACACACTCTTTTAAGGATGGCTACTTTTAAACCTACCTCCCAGGTTCTTCGCACTCCCCGTTCACACACGCCCACTG
>CAXUOL010000418.1:0-6238 GCA_964252435.1 uncultured Nostoc sp. | reverse complement strand
CTTCTCAAACGGAGTGGCGGGAAATTTCCCCGCATTATTAACTAGAATATCGACTGTACCCCACATCTGTTCTACCTTAGCGGAGAGACTGTAGCAACTTTCTTCGCTACTGACATCTGCCTCGATCGCTAGCAACGCATCTGGCGAGCTGAGATCGACTACCAATTGATTGAGTGCGTCTGTCCGGTTATCGACTGCACACACCTTTGCGCCCTCAGACAGAAAGCGGCGCACAATCGCACTACCAATACCGCCAGCAGCACCTGTCACAATTACAAACTTATTCGAGAATCGCATCATTTTCTTCTTAAAAAGGGTTCGCAAGTTGTATTTAAAGCCTGCCACCATCCACGGCAAGCGTGCTGCCAGTAATATAAGAAGCGTCATCGGAAACTAAGAATGTTACCGCTGCGGCAATTTCTTCCGGCTGCGCCAGCCGCTGTAGCGCAGTCTTACTCTTACGTAAAGCCTCTGGCGATACGTCTTTGAGAGATGGATGCGTGTACATCTGCCCATTTTCTTTCGCCATATCTGTGGCTGTGCCGCCTGGTGCGATGGCATTGATGGTAATCCCAAGCTCTCCCAATTCGGGAGCCAAGTTGAGTACCATCGCCGAAACCGCAGCTTTACTAGCGGCATAGAGGGTATGATTAAAGACTGAAATCTTGGCACTGACAGAAGAAGTTAATACGATTCGTCCGCCGGATGGCAGGTAACGCGCCGCAGCCTGGGTGACAAATAGTTGACCTGCCACATTAGTTGAGAATACCCGGTCGAAATCTTGCTTGGTAATCTCTTCGAGCTTTCCGAAATGCTCGATACCAGCGTTACTCACCAGGATGTCTATCCGTCCAAAGGTCATTTTAACCTCATCCATCAGCGTCCGGCATTCGGTTGGGTTGCTCACGTCAGCACGAAATGCTTGGGCTTTGAACCCCTTGCTGTTTAGCTCAAAAACCAGTGCTTCAGCGGGTTCAGCATTCTGGCGATAGTTGATAGCAACTGTCGCCCCTTCGCTTGCCAGTCGGGTGGCGATCGCTTTCCCGATACCTCGACTTGCCCCAGTTACAACTGCAATTCTCTCGTTTAATTTCATTTCAAACCTGTTTTCTTTCAGTAAACGCTTTGATGTCCAAACTCTAAGTCATTACCTTATTTATCCGTTTGACAGAGCAGCGGATGCGATTTCATCTGGTTTGGCAGCAAGTTCCTCGAAGTAGGCTCGCAGCGTCCGAGGCTCGCGATCAAGAATGGCTCGGAGGATCAGTGAGTTTCCCACCAGACCGTGGTGGTCGTACCAGTCAAACATAGATTGCATCGGCGATGTCTGCTTTTTGTCGCCAGTGTCTTTGGAGAGATCCGCAGGCTTTTCTGGGTTGACCTTGACCGCCTCGATCTTCTTTCCCAGCACCTCGCCCATCAGCGCCGCCACGTCTTTTCCAGTAAGGTGACCCTCGGCACATAGCTCGAAGGTTCCGTAGTTGAGCCTGTCTTCCATTAGCGCAATTGCCGCGACCTCAGCCACGTCACGATAGTCAACCCTGCTGAAGCGGGTCTCGATCGACCAGGGTTGTGGAAAGACCGCGCCTTTCGCTATATCTGCAAGCTGAGCCGCCGTGATATTTTGGAAGAACATAGCCGGGTGCAGAAACGTGAACTCCATGTCGGAGGCAATGATCGCTTCCTCGATCGGTACCTTGTCGATATGGTGAACCATTGCGCCGATAATGGGGTGAATCAGGGACGAGAAGACAAACCGGCGTACACCAGCCTGCTTTGCAGCATTCACCACGCTTTTGCTAACCTCGACCTCGTTGGGCATAGCGGCTAGCGAGATGTAGAAAACCGAGTCCACACCCTTGAGCGCCGCGTCCAGGCTCGCCCGGTCGGTTATGTCACCAATAGCAACCTCCGCCGCGCCGTTTTTGATCACTTGGTAGCTCTGCTCTGTATGCCGAATCAGCCCGCGGACTTTTGCGCCTCGTTTGGCGAGTTCAGGCACAACGAGACTGGCGAAATGTCCTGCGGCACCGACGGCGAGAATCGTGGGAGTCGTGTCTAATGTTAGTGCTGACATATTGTTTGTTCCTTTTAAGTCGCTGCCACTTTCGTCTAGATACCAGATGCGACTGCGGTTGGCTTTGTCCAGTTGCGATTAGCTCCGCCAAACTCCGAAGAATCGCGCAGATAAGATTCAAAGTCGCTTAGTGCAGAAAAATCGCGTTTCAACTCTGCAAAGTTTGCGATGTAGCCTACGTTCTCAAACCAGCGATACATGATAGTTACTTCTTCCCCGGCTTGCTGCTCGAAGGCTTCAAACGGAATTTGTTGGTAGTTGACAGATTTGCCCAAGACATGGCTGAAGGCGGCAGCAATTTCTGTCATAGTCATGTCCACACTAGCAACTTCAATTTCGCGCTTCATGAAGTTTGCGGGTCGCTCAAACACCTCAGCAACCATTGCCCCGTAGTCTTTTTCAGAAAGCTGCTGCAATTTCGTTTCGGGACTCAACGGCTGGAAAAGCGTTCCGTTTTCAACCATCGATCGCATCATGTTGTAATTGTAAAAAAAGAACACCGGACGCAAAATCGTGTAGGGTAGCTCGATTGATCGAACATACTCTTCGACTTGAAACTTGCTGTCGAAATGCGGAATACCAGTGTTGCGTTCGGCGCTCCCTACCGAACTGTAGACAAAATGCTCAATTCCTGCCGATGAAGCTGCATCTGCTATAGCCTTGCCGTGACGGATTTCTACTTCCGCGCCTTCTCTGAAGTCCTGCATCGAGAAAACGCCGTAAACGCCTTGCAAGGCGCGATCGAGTGAAGTGCGATCGTTGAAATCTGCTTGTACAAGTTCTGCACCCGCTTGTTGGAGAGCCTGGGCGGTAGGCTTATTTTGATCGCGAACCATTGCACGAACCTTAAATTTGCCGCGCTGGAGAAGCTGATGGGCGATCGCACCGCCTTGATTGCCCGTTGCTCCGGTAACTAAGACCAGTTGTTCTGCACTAGGGTTATGTGTCATGACTATTCCTGTCCTGTTTATATTCTCGGTTTCAACTTATCAACTTATCTAGACAATAACTTGTACCAGAAGATAGAAAAAGTAGTTAAAATTCAAAACACTTATGCAAAATATTCAAAGACATGGTTGCCTCAATGGATAAGCTCAAAAGCCTGATGATTTTTATGCGCTCCGCTCAATGTGGCAGCTTTTCCGAGGCAGCAAGGCAGTTAGGTATGGCTCCCTCCGCCGTGAGCCGAGCCGTATTGCGCTTAGAAGATGAATTGGGGGTGCGCTTGCTTGGGCGGACGACTCGCAGCTTGACGCTGACCGAAGATGGCAACCGATTTTATCAACGCTCTCAACAAATTCTCAACGACTTGGAAGAAGCCGAACTCGAAGTCAAACAATCGCAATCCGCGCCGATCGGAACACTGCGGCTTGATCTCAGCTTTACGTTTGGCAAACTGCATATTGCCCCGGCTCTGCTGCAATTTGCCACACAATATCCTGAGTTAAAGCTGAATGTTTCCTTTAACGATCGCTTGGTTGATTTAACTGAGGAAGGCATTGATGCAACTGTGCGGATTGGCATGAGCAGCGATAGCAGTTTAATCATGCACTACCTGGCAACTGCACATTACACTACTTGTGCCTCGCCGCAGTATCTTGCTCAACACGGTACACCCACAACGCCTAAAGAACTCTTGCAACATCGCTGTGTCAACTTTATCTTTGGGCAAAGCCGACAAGAACATAAATGGAAGTTTGAACAAAACGGAAAAGCATTCGACCTCAGCGTGGACAGTTATCTGCAATTTGATAACTCGGAAGTTATTTTAGAGGCGGTGATTCAGGGAGCCGGTATAGTTCAACTGCCCAAGTTTATTGCCGCAAACGCGATCGCACGGGGCGACCTCCAACCGATTCTTCAATCCTATGCGCCTCAAGCTGGATTACCGATCGCAGTGTTGTATCCGCAAAGACGCTATCTCTCAGCTAAAGTTCGCGTCTTTGTTGAATTCATGACAGGACTGGCGGCTACACTCAAGCAAACTGATGTGGTCGATTGAGATAAGTAAGTGTGGATTAAACTCAGGTTGCCAATAAACCGCCGTCTACAACTAGAGAGTAACCATGATCAGTAAACCAAAAAGTTTTTCTTCAACAAGCGATCGCCTCCAGATGTGGCCTAAACGTCCAGTTGATTCGTTCGCCAACTGGACGTGCGGTTTTTGGAACCGCGTGAACCCAGTCTTCTTGACAGCCAGGGAGCATGATCAACAAAGACCCGCTTTCTAGATGGTAGTCAACCGTTTCACCGCTGTCCTTGTGCCGCAGCTTAAATTTGCGAGTGCTACCTAAGCTTAAAGAGGCGATCGCAGGTCTTTTACCAATCTGCGGGAAATCATCGGAGTGC
The DNA here is from genome assembly GCA_964252435.1 of uncultured Nostoc sp. Lineage (GTDB taxonomy): Bacteria > Cyanobacteriota > Cyanobacteriia > Cyanobacteriales > Nostocaceae > Nostoc. The sequence goes on along the minus strand of CAXUOL010000418.1, from coordinate 1,812 downwards.
CAGCCGATCGAGTCTTTGCCTGTGAGGTAACGATTACCGACTGCAAAATTGAAGTGATATCCGCTCAATGCGTAAATGCGTTAGCGAAGCTTTCCGAAGGAATCGCGTGCCTCTAGCAAGAAGTCGGGCCAGGGAGCAGCCTTTATTTGGCTGCCACGATATACGTAGTGCAAGTCGTCGCCAAATAAGGACTCCTCACGCGGTACGGGAATTAATTTTCCATACATATTGATTTCGCCCCGCGTCCATTCGAGGTTCTGGGACTTTTCAAACCAATCGGAGTTTTCTACCGAGTTGAGAAACTTTGGGTAAAACTGAACGGGCGGCTTTATTTCGGTTAGTAAACTACTCATGCTGCATCTCCCTTTATTGTTAATTCCTCATGGTGAGGGGGTGCTAATGGTTCGTTCCTCTCTACGAGACGCTATGCGTAGCTTGCTTAAGAGCAGGGGTACGCTAATGAGGTTGTTAACTACCTGAAACTACCAGGGGCTTTCTCCCGTTTCCGGGCTGTTGTCATCACTAAAAAACTTTCCTGTCGGACCGTCATCGTCGATAGTGGCGTATTTCACTAAACGCGCAGCGGCATCCTCGACGGAACCGGTTCCGCTATGCTGGTTGAAATCTGTGGCAGTAAATCCGGGGTCAACAGCATTAACTTTAAACGGTGTATCCCGCAATTCGTAAGCCAAAACAATAGTGTACATATTAAGTGCCGCTTTTGATGGGCTGTAAACAGCCCCTTTGACATTGTAATACTTCCAGGTAGGGTCGTTGTTCATAGTAAGCGAACCCAAGCCTGACGTTACATTCACGATGCGGGGTTGGGCGGACTTTTGCAGCAAATCCATAAAAGCCTGGGTAACTCTAACTACGCCAAACACATTGGTATCAAACACCTGCTTAAAAACAGTTATATCTGTACTTGTTGTTTGAGTCATGCCACCGCTGATACCGGCGTTATTGATCAGCACATCCAACACTTCGTTTTTTTTGCCTATTTCGGCACGGGCTGCCTTTACCGATTCATCATCGCTGACATCTATTTGTATGGCTTCCACTTCGTTCAACCCTTCGGCTTTAAGCTTTTCTACTGCTTTCAAACCATTCTCTAAATTACGGCTGCCTAAATAAATGTGATATCCCTTTTGCAACAGTTGACGGGCGGTTTCAAAACCGATACTTTTATTGGCACCAGTGATTAATACTTTTTTCATGATTTTTTTATTTTTAATTATTAATTGATTTACTGATACAAGATTAGTCGAAAAACAAGCAGATGGGCTTACGCTAAACAAATAATTGCTTATGCAAATCAAACAATATCGGCTTTTCTATAATTTGTCGGTGTGATGTTCAGATATTTTTTAAAGAGATTATTAAAATGTGTTACTTCCGCATATCCCAAAGCATACGCAATTTCTGAAACCGTCCAGGAAGTTTGTCTTAAAAGAACTTTGGCTTCCTGTAATATTCGATCAATGATTAACTGAGATGTAGTTTTATTAGAAGTTTCTTTTAATGCCCTATTTAAATAATTGACATGAATGTTCAAATTTTTGGCGTAGTCAGATGCAGATCGAAGAGTGAGCGGTCTATGTATATCATCAATTGGAAACTGACGTTCTAAAAGTTCTGTGAAAAGTGTAGAAATTCTAACCGAAGCATTAATGGGTTGCTTACTCAATTTGGAAGCAGGCTTCATTTTCATCGTATAAAGTACTAATTCATAAACAAGTGTTCTGAGCAAGTCATATTGGTTCTTCCGGTACTTTTATGGTGGTTACTAAATTTTAGTAAATTTTAGTAACT
>CAXUOL010000417.1:0-6242 GCA_964252435.1 uncultured Nostoc sp. | reverse complement strand
CCTTTCCCCCTTCCCCTTCTTTATAAATATAGATTTTCGCGTAGGGGCACAACATGTTGTGCCCCTACCTACGTATTTGTATCATAATTAAAGTGAAACGGTATAACGCACCTTGAATTGTTGACAGCGCGTTGCAGCAATCTGATTCGCCTAACTCACGATCGCAGCGATCGCCCACCCATGCAGTGTTATCCTAAAGAATATTAGGAATTAATTACCAAAGCAAATGATTATTACTGTCAACCTTACTCAAGCAACTGCCAAAACATTACGACATTAGTCACCAACATTACGACATTAGTCATCAAACATTACGATATTAGTCACCAACATTACAATATTAGTCACCAACATTACGATATTAGTGAGTAATATTACGACATTAGTCATCAAACATTACGACATTAATCACCAACATTACAATATTAGTCACTAATATTACAACATTAGTCATTAACATGAAAGCGATCGTGACTAAATTGAAGCTTGTATGAAGTTCAAATATATTATCTCTATCAAAATCAGCATCTAGTTCTTGACTTCAGCAAAACTACTGGAATTGCCTACAAATATTATTAGAAAAAATATAATGATTTGCGAGTTTTTCTGATACAAAATACAGATGAATTGAGGCAAGCTAGTTCTAGAAATATCTTCAAGGAGTACATCTATGCCTCGTACAAAGCGGACATCGCGGATTCTAGAAAAAGCTGAATTGAGAACGTCTGGATTCAAAGCAATTGATTCAAACATGGATTTTGGTAATAGTTGCGATTTGGAAAATCTGACTCAATCAATTGAGGAGTTTCGCACTATGCTTGATACTTATAACAACGCTTTAGCTGTGGTTGACTCTACTAAAACTAAAATCGATCAAATGGAAAAAAAGTTGAGTAAACTTTCAGATAAGATGATGAAGGGAGTTGGTTTCAAGTATGGCACAGACAGCAGCGAATATGAAATAGCAGGTGGCGTTCGTGACAGCGTACGTGTACGCAAAAGCAGGTTGACTCGCTTAAAAGGTAGTGCAGGGCAAGCATCAGATGAAAATAAGAAATCTGCTTAGTACTGCAAGGCGTAATTCGTAATTCGTAATTCGTAATTAGCTGTTCGCAAGGGTTTCAGACATTTAGAATGGTTGGTTTATTTCCGCTCTGCTGTACTAGTTCTCGCATGGGTAAGCTACAGAAAAAATAGTTAACCACAGATAAATATACAGCAGATTGCAACAGGCGTGAGGTACAGATAATCGTAGGGGCACAACATGTTGTGCCCCTACCCGTGTACTGCGTGAGGGTATTTCAGTGGAAATAGTTGCAATAATTACAGGGTTAACAGTAGAACGAGTGCAGCAGTTACAAGCAGAATTACAAACTGGAAATTAATTATGGTATTACTGTTTGAACAGTACTAACTGGTGTGACTGGAGGTGTAAACCCAGCGAGTTTACCCAACTTCTGGGGTACAAAATCTGTTTCTTTGCTACCTTGAACCTCAGATAAGTAGCAATCTCGCACTGCCAATAACAAGCCTTTAATGGTATCTTGTCTGCCTGTTTTAACTAAATCATCTGCCTTTTTGAAAAAATGCGATCGCCATTTACCATCATTATTGCCATACAATTCTATTAAATACCAACCTGCAAGATACTCAGCTAAAGGGTCAAGACAGAAACGGATTCTGTCTTTGGCAGAACCGATAGTTTGAATCAGGTGCAGGCGCTTTTCCAGATAATTGAGGTGTGCTTCGGGGTCATCAATACCCAAATTTGCTAATGCAGCAATAGAATCTACACGCTTGGCGGTTCCTGGTTGATAATTTTGCTGCAAGCATTCCCAGGCGATGGTTTTGGCAATTTGATGAACAGTGCGGTCATCAAATTGTTCGTCTGTAACATCACGATTGAGTTCATTGATATAACCCAGCATCAAATTAGGAATATTCTCTGGTAGCGCAGAAATATTAGATGTAACGTCTTTACTGGCGATTAACTGTTCAGCATAGAGTTTAGTCAGCAAGACAGTGATATTATTTTGACCGACCATCAGAGAAAGACGGTTACAAGCGTCAAAAAATTCCTGGTCAGTAAAGCGATCGCGTTTACCTCGCTGCATGAGATAAGCTTCCATAAAGGACGATAGTTTATTCGCCTCAATTCGCAAGGGTTTAATTATCGTCTTATTAACCCGCCCCAGCTTTTCCTCAATTCGGGAAGTAATCACCAACGCATTCACCGGAAACTCTGGCGACTCCGGCTCAATTGCTTCTCGTGTAGTCGCATTCATTTCTGAGAACCGGTCTACAATTACTAAAATGCGTTTCTTTCTTAACAAACGTAACAGTAATTCTTGACAAATTGGCTCTGGTTCATCAATTAAAGCTTGCAACTGTCCTCTGATGGCTTCTAAAAGCGGCGACTTACCTTCAGTTACCCGAAATTCTTCTTCTAAAAGCACTGGTAACATCAAATGTTTGCAGAGTTGTTGGTCTTCAGTCTCAGCCATTGCCCACCCAGCTATTCGACACGCTAAACTGGTTTTACCTACACCCCCTTCCCCACCAATTACTAGGCAGCTACGTTGTTTCTCGAAAGTTGAACGCAAATTCTCATTCATCAGTTGGGGAACTGTTGTACCATCCAGAACAACGGGAATGGGAATATAACAAGCGCGACTGCTAACTGTATCCTTTTTGGGAAATTGTTCGCGGGCTGCTTTGATATATTTAGCTACCCATGCATCTAATACTCTGGGATGGTAATGAAACCACCCAACAAATAGCACATATCGCAGAGGTACATTAACGCTGATAAATGGCAAGGAAAAATCTGTGTAAGGTTTGAGGGCGTTATTAATTTTCAACAACCATAAAGGGGCTACCCGCAAGAGAATTAACCAAATAAAAGGCAGTAGAATAATGTAAGCGGCAATTCCCAAAAGTAATTTATGCTTAAATAGCGATTCCAGAACTCTATCAAAAAGGCGAGTTTCTTTTTCTGCTTTCAGGGCATTGAGAGGGCGACGTATTAACTTAATGTCCGTCTCTGTGAATTTATCTTTGTATTTTTGTATAGTTGTCAACACCTGCTCAAAGTCTGAGATGACTTTCTGCAACTTGGAGGTAGGTAAAGCATTTGCTTTATCCTGAAAGCCTGCCGCTATTCCTCCTAAACCTTTGATAGCACCCAAACGCACGTAAAACTGGTTATCATTCAACAGGGCAATTAAATTAGGGACAGCCGATACTGCTTCTGTACCCATTGCACCTAGAGCGTAGGCAGAATTGTAACGTACAGTGGGGTTCTTATCTTTTAAAGCAGCAGTTAATACTGGGACAGCTACTTTCGCTTCTACACCAATTTTTCTGAGTGCAGAAGGAACATAAATGCGAACGAATTGCTCTTTGTCTTGTAATGCCGCCATCAACGATGGAACTGCTGCTTTGGCTGCTGTACCAATATTTCCTAAAGCTAAGGTGGCGTACAGGCGGACTTGTCCATCCTCATCCTGCAATGCCGTACTTAAGGCAGAAACGGCTGGTGCTGCTTCTGCACCCAAATCTCCTAATACCGAAGCGGCGTGCCAGCGAAGATTAATATCCTGATTTTTCAAAGCCTCAATCAGAGATGGCACTGCTGGCGAACCGATATTAACTAATGCATCTGCTGCAAGGCTTCTGATGTGGGCATCGTTATCTATCAGCTTCTCAATCAGGGGAGCAATTTTGCTGTCAGTAGTGATTTGCGCCCAACTATTGCTTGTGCATAGTAGGAACAGTGTCAGGCATAAGACAACTACCTTGAGCGCACTAAGTAATACTTGTCTGGTATGCTTTGTCATTGAATCGGATTGAATCACCCGATGAACAACTCCAGTCATGAGAAACTATACCTAAGATTGTAATCTAACTGTCAATGTGGGTTAGCGATGTCTACGATGGTCACTGAGCTTGTCGTTCGCGCAGCGTCTCGTAGAGAAGTGCGGGCTACGCCTATGCACTGGCTTGCTCTCTCTTTGCTCAAACTCGATTAGCATTGGGATTTAAACGCATCATAATTTTTTCCGGTTCTGATAAATTTTTAAACAATTGCGGTTTACCACATCAGTAGTCGTCGCCAGGAAAGGCTATTATTCCTGAACGCTTACGGCATTTGTGGGATGGTTAGTTACCGATCGAGAAAGTAATGCTGTTAAAATCTAGATAAGAATATTAATTATATAGAGCTAGAAAATATGTACATCCAAATTAAACCAGAACTAGAGCAATTTATTCAGGCACAGCTTGCAAGTGGTAGATTTACTAATGCAGATGATGTCATCAATGAAGCCTTTAAACTGTTACAAGAAAGAGAGCAGCGACTTGAAGAATTACGGCAAAAGATTGCTGTAGGAACTGAACAAATTGCTAAGGGGCAAGTAACTGACGGCGAAGTTGTATTTGCCAGATTGCAAGAAAAAATTCGTCTAATTGGTGAGGAGTCTGCTGAATGAGTAATTATTCATTTTCAGATGCAGCAATTCAAGATTTAAATGAAATTTGTGAATATATTGCTCGGAGTAATCCAAAAGCAGCTAGTAAGCTTTTTGATGACATTCGCTCCAAATGTAAATTAGTGGCTAATTTCCCCAATATGGGAAAAAGTTATGGAGGGCTTGTACCAAATCTGCGCGGTTTTGTTGTGGATGATTACATTATATTTTACTATCCAAGAGAAGACGGAATTAGTATTACTCGTCTTGCCAGTGGTTATCGAGATTTAGAATCTTTGTTCGTAGATTAATAATTAAACTGTAAATATGTTTTGGTCTAGTACTTATCGCTCTATTCAAGGGCATAAGAATAATTTAGTACAATACAAATACGATACAGCTATATATAGTATCTCAAAATACTTCAATTATGGAATTAGCATGAAAATTCACATATTAAGTGACTTGCATCTTGAATTTAAACCCTTTAATATTCCTGATATAAATGCAGATATTGTTGTCTTAGCTGGAGATATTAATTTAAGAGAAAGAGGAATTAAATGGGCAATTCAAAACATTCCCAATAAACCAGTTATATATGTATTAGGTAATCATAAATACTATGGAAGTGCTTATCCAAGGCTTGTTGAGAAGCTGAAAGATTATTCATTAGGAACTAATGTTCATGTTCTAGAGAATGATTTAGTTACCATTGAGGGTGTAAATTTTTTAGGTTGTACCTTATGGACTGATTTTAAACTGTTTGGTGAGCCACGTATGGCAGGTGTAGAAGCTAGTCAAGTCATGAACGATTACAAGAAAATTAGATTAAGTCCTCAATACTCAAAGTTAAGAACTATTGACACAGCGCTAATTTGTAAAAAATCAGTTAATTGGTTAAAAAATACATTATCTGGATTGTCTGGTAAAACTGTAATTATCAGTCATCATGCTCCTAGTGTAAAGTCTATACCTTTTCAATATCAAGAAGATATTTTAAGTGCTGCTTATGCTTCAAACCTTGATACTTTAGTTGAGGAGTCTGGAGCATTATTATGGATTCATGGCCACATTCACAATCAATTAGATTATCAAATCGGTTTGACTCGCGTTATTTGTAATCCGCGTGGTTATCCAGATGAACCAAATAATTACTTTAATCCAGGATTATCAGTAGAGATTTAATAAATAGTTCAGGAGGCAGTAGAAACTCGCTTTCTACCTCAATACAGTTCAGTTAAAATGATGAAATTACTGAACCATTAGCTGGATAACAGAAGCTATATTCAGCATTCAATAGACATCTTGCAAAAGTTAGTTACTTTTGCAAGATGTTGGGGAAAGGTTAAAGGTTAAAGGGTAAGGGAAAATTCCATACCTTTACCCTTTACCCCTTACCCTTTTCCCCTCTTCTGCAAGAAGTCTAATGATATGGATGCATCTAGTTATTGATTATGAATCAGCCTACAACAAAATCTTGGCAAGAAGTCCGCACTGCTTTTCAACAAATCTGGGGTTATGAAGATTTCCGTCCACCACAAGGAGAAATTGTTAGCAGTTTATTGGCACAAAAAGATGCGCTGATTATTATGCCTACAGGTGGCGGAAAGTCGATTTGTTTTCAACTTCCCGCACTGCTACAAACAGGATTAACCTTGGTAGTTTCGCCTTTGGTGGCGTTGATGGAAAATCAAGTTCAGGAACTACTACAAAGCCACCAAAAAGCAGCACTTTTGCATAGTGAATTACCTTCATCTCAACGCCGTGCAACTC
>CAXUOL010000416.1:0-6249 GCA_964252435.1 uncultured Nostoc sp. | reverse complement strand
TAAACTTGCACCCCATAACGCCGCAAATTGTTAACCAATTCGTGCAAAATCGCATGACCTGTTTTGTCAGCAGCGTAGCAAGTGCGGTTGTGAGAATGTCCGCCAAAAGCCCTTTGGGCAATGCGCCCATCGGGTAAGCGAGAGAACAAAACGCCGAGATGTTCCAAGTCAATCACCACATCTGGCGCTTCTTGGGCGAGAATCGCCACAGCATCTTGGTCTGCCAAGTAATCAGAACCCTTGACAGTATCAAAAGCGTGTGCTTCCCAACTATCTTCGGAATCAACATTTTTCAGTGATGCAGCCATACCACCTTGAGCCGCAACCGAGTGAGAACGAATTGGGTGGGTTTTTGCAACCACAGCAATATTTAAACTAGGGTCAGTGCGGGCAATTTCTACAGCAGCGCGACATCCCGCCAATCCACCCCCGACAATAATCACATCGTGTTCCAGCATAATTAGCCCCCGATTGCAAACCACTGCTGTGATTGGTAGAGACAGCACATGGTAATACCAATACTTTCAGCCATTACTCCTTTAAAAATGCTCACACAATGCTCAAACAAGCTATTTTAAGCACTTTGGAGTCAATAACAGGTATAAATTACTACTCAGCAACCATGCTCAAAAGATGCTCATCTTTTTACCTGGGTAAACGTCTCTCTATCTTATTATCTCAAAGTTCTTAGAGTATTACTTAGAGAACTTTCAAGATATAACCCCTACCTGAAAACTGAGGTCAATTTTTTCCCAAAAAACATAACTTTTTGAAATTCCCTTACCCTGCACCCCAGGGGGTAACGAAAAAACCAGTACCCATTAATTGCGTTGTGGGTGACTGGCTAGTTCCCTGACCAGGGTGGAGCGTTCCATCAGTGTGTATGTTTGGGCGATAGCATTTTAGCTTAGTTCGGTTCATACACATTCACGGAACGGTGAACAGTGGCAGGGAAATTAATTTACTTTCGTAGCCTGTTTCAGTTCGGCTAGCACGGTTAGCAGTTGAGTACAGAAAAAACTCACGATTACATGATGCCGTGAGCAAAACTGATTAGGTGTATTAATTTGATAATGTTACGTTATCAAGTTTTAGTTAAACTTGTTGTTAGGGTTCATTGATTTAAATAATTCTTTGACAATTTTCTCTGCTTCTGGATTCTGTTTCATCCAATTGTAAACTGCCCAAATTAAAACTCTTCTAGGTTTAGTATCAAAGCCTGATTTTGCTATTTCTTCATTACATATATTGATTGATGGATAGCAGCTATTAACTTCAGTAGTCCATGCAATAAACAACTCTGCAAACTGTTCATCACTCATGTAATTGTTTAGCATAGTTTCATAGTTTAAAGCAGGGGTTTTAAAGTCTGGTATAAGCGTCTTGAAGATACCTTCGTTGTGGTAAATAAATTGCCAGATATGTTTGAATTTCCAAAGCCCGTCTTTTCGCCAAGGATGCCATGTGGCGTAGACAGGTGTTTCGCCAGCAAGAATTGCCAGCACGGAAGCGGTAGCTAGATGACCTAAATTAGCCCTTCTAGACATATTGCCAGAGGATTGGTCTGGTCAGTTATCTTTTATTTGAAATAGATGATATTTCAACCTGCTAACAAAAACTTCCTCAGCTTTAATAGCATCAAATTTCATTATTTAAGCACTTAATTTTGAGGTGTTTCCTGTTTATCAAAGACGATTTAAAAGGTAACTTTTGGGATTAACCGATAGACAATTTTTAGATACTCCTCTGCGTCACTGCGCTTGCGAAATCGAGCTACACAGATATTAGTTGCTGGAGGTTGGCATCGAAAAACAGCCCACGGGCTTAGAGCGGTGCGGTAGGATTGCATGGTTTATTTTTCTTCCTTCAAAACACGTTAAAAAACACCAGCGCAAGCTATACCAGCAAGCGCTAGCGACCTTTCATAAATCCATAAAAGAGAATAGGTAGGGTCAGTTATTCCATAGGCATTACTCCACTACCTCTGAGTCGAAGTCAAATTCTAGATAACGGCGTACATCTGTACTATCCCGAAAGTTAAAATCTTGACTTTCACTCACCAGCGACAACGAGTGTAAACCCTCCTCAGCTTTATGTATTGCTGTGAGAAATTTAGCCATGTCTTTAGGTGGTGCTGTCACGCGGATTTTGATTCTTCCCATAGGCTCTTAGTTGTTGGTTTACGGTATCTCCTTCTCAATCACTGCAACCGCTACACGGACACTGGTAGCCTGAAATACCCTTCATCGGCTTTCTATGGCTAATGCACTCAAAGGTGCGAGTTTACCCGGTTCTGGTTTGAGCTATTGAGGTGAGACACTTGAGGATGAAACCAGCCAAAACTGTTTCTTGCGGAGCCAGTAATGTGGCTGGTCTTTTGTTGTTTATCGAAGCAAGCATACTTGCTTTCACTGACATAAGTCAAGTGTGCTTGCTTAATTTGCTATTATGTCAAGAAAGAAACGACCGGAGAACCCAGAAGATATGCCAGCGTTGCAAATATTGCGCGAAGCCGTTGGTTTGACACAGGCACAGCTAGCCAGCCGTATTCCTGATAAGACCAGAAAAAAGACTCTAAGTCGTCAAGTCATTAGTGGATGGGAAAGAGGCGAATATGAGCCAGAATTAACAATCCTCCAAGTCAAGGCATTGTGCCGCGCTTTAGGTAAAACGCTTGATGAGTTGCCGGATAATTTTGGAAAGCCTACCCAACTAACTAAACCTGAAAATTAAAAAGTACTCTACCGCACTCCTCAGTAATGGGGAGTTTTGCTAAAAAAGTTTTTTAACAGGTTAACCTCCTAAAGAATGTTTTCTACTCAACTGTAGTTAGCACTGCCCTAACGAGTGGGTAAAGTGTATCAAGTGTTCGTAATACAGTACAACACATTTAAATTGATCTGACCGTTAAGCGTATTAACTGTTCGTAATACGATACGATACACTAGACATTCAAGGCGTAACTGTATTAAACTGTTCGTAATACGATACGATACAGTAGGAGCGCTAGGGAAATGTCAGATAGGGGAATAGCTACAAAAGAGAAGGTCTGGGACGCTGCTGATAAACTTTTTGCTCAAGGAACAATAGTTACCCAAGAAAAAATCAGAAAGGAGATAAACGGCGGCTCGTACAATACTATTGGTAAGTATCTTAGGGAATGGAAAGACCGGGAAGACAATGATACTCCAGCAAAAAATTATCCCATGCCAGATTGGGCAAAAAAAATCTTTGAGGAGTCGAGTCAGGCACAATGGAATAATTTTTGTAGAAAGTATGAACTGATAATTGATAATGAAAGAATTGATGAATTAGAAAAAGAGAATGAATCACTTCGTGAAAAGTTGGAAATAGCGCAACAAGATTCTATCCGGCTGGAACAATTAGAGAAAATCAGAAAAGATGACATTTTATGGCGTGACAAAGCTATGGAGCAACAAAGAAAAGACGCTGCCGAGATACAAGAACTAAAAAGTCACATCGAGTTTATAGAATGAGGAATAACAAAATAAAAACTAAAACATTGACTCCTGAGCAACTTGAGGAATTAAAGAAAATTCGAGAACGATTAATAGTGCTACAGCAAAGGAGTGACGAAAGACTTGCAATGTTAGAGAATATGTATGTCGATAAATAAATAGTTATACTGCAAGTAATTCAAGTGTAACTGTTAACAAAAGCCCTCCCTCCTAACGTTGTCGGGAGGGTTTTTACTTGTGCAAGCCCTTGAGCTTTGATATTCCCCTTGATAGCTTGTTCAAGCCAGAATTCAGAAGCCAGGTTGATTGCTACTGGCTTAATCTGACCGTTACCACCCCGACTTCTGGTCGTACTATTGAAGTCAATTTTGTAACAGCGATAATCCTTATGGAGATTACCTTCTAGCCATTGTTCATCCAAAAAACGTGCAAGCGATAATCGGTATGTTCCAATCGTACTCGCAACCTGACTCTGACTCATCACGTACTCACCATCAGGTAATTGAAACACCTCCAATCCCTGCGATTTCTTCAAGAACTTCTTAGAGAACTCTTGCACATAGGAGAGATAGACACTAAAAAACCCCTTGAGTGCTTATTTCAAGGGGTAATTAATGGGTGAATGATAAGGTTTATTTATCTCTATCCTGAAGTAGCTTGTCGATTAGTTCCTGTTGCTGTCGTAGCTGTTCCTTGAGTTGGTCGAGTTCTGATTGCTGTTGTGGCACTTCTGGGTTAATTCTTCCCGCAAATACTGCAACATCCTGGTAATGCTTGTTAGAGACTTCTATTTGATGCCCACACCAGTTACTAACAAATTTCTCATCAATCCCTAGATCAAAAACTGCATGAGTGATGAACGTGTGTCGTGTGTTGTAAGGCGGTAGGTACTTCGTGAGCTTGCCTTGCTCAATCAATATAGTAATAATTCCTTTTTGTCCTCTACTTTTTTCTCTCCCGCGCCACGCAGTACCAAAAGTAGAAAAATCAATTATTTTTCCTAATTTAGATTTAAATACTATTTCACTATTTTCCCTTTGTGAAATCAATTTTAAAAAATTCCACAGTTCACCATCTTTAGGCATTGGGAACCTCCGAGCTAATTCACCTTTGTAAGTTTTGTCATTTTTTAAGGGATAGAATTTTTTAGTTATTGCGTTATAAGTTCTACGGATTAAAATTCTTTCTTTATCCCATTCGATATCATCCCATATCAAAGCTATTGCCTCACCCGTCCTACAGCCGGTGAGAAATTTAAACTTTAAAAAATTAAACCAGTGAGGACAATTTGCCTGAACATACTCAAGTATTATTTGCGATTCATCCCATGTATAGGCTTTTCCCCTGTCAAGTACATCATCATCGGCTTCTATATCAATTTCACCCTGAGTCTTACCCTTAGCTCCTTTGTTAACTATCTCCTCTGCCATTCCCTCATAAGGATTATGAGTTAATAACTTATTTTTCATCCCCAATCGATAAGCATTAGAGAGATTAGATAGTACCGCTTTTACGGTTTTATGATTTCTATTCTCTACCAACCAATTCCTAATTTTTAAAGCATCCTCTGACTTAGTAGCCTCAATTGCTGATTGAAGAAAATTTCTGTAATTACCTTGAAACATTTTTTCAAAATTACTCTCTCTCAACCCTTGCTTGCGATACTCGCAGTACATATCCCACAATTCCATCAAGCTTAATGCTGGCTTTGGTGGTAGTTGGTCATCTGATGTAGTTTCACCGCCCTTAAGCTTCAAGTCAGCAATGACACCGTATTTTGCTAGAGTCTCATCAAAACATCCATCCTGTAAGTCAAGCGTCATTCTCTCAGCTAACCTTTGCGCTCTACCCATATTCGCCTCGTTAGCCTCCATCCCTAGCGCTATCCGTGGCTGTTCCCCTCCGAAGTACTGCCTTGGTAGCCTAGCCTTGATTCTGCTTTTCTCTACGTAGATTGATACTTTGCCCCTAGAAGTCTTGCCTGTTGGTGTTTTGCTGCTGTTAACCATAATGCTCAAAAAATGCTCAAAGTGTGGAGGTCAGTTTTTAGATAACGGTATATGAGCATTATACTGTAAACCACTGCTGTGATATTGTAGAGACGTGATTAATCAGCTAGTACAGCACGGCGTAAATAAACCACCCATTGAGAACGCCTGAAACCTTTGTGAAAACGTAATTCCGAATTCCGAATTCCGAATTCCGAATTCCGAATTCCGCATAGCAGTACTAGTGCGTTGTAACAGTAGCATCTCTACAAAAAAATTCCCTGCCTCTAGACAGGGACATTATAAAAAATTTTGAAATTAGGAGTGAAAAGTTAAAAACAAAGAGTTATGGCACAGATAGAGTGACTTATAACTCATAACTCATAACTCATAACTCCTAACTCTTTAACTAGTTGCTTGTACAGGTTGTTGCTGAGACACATTACCTGGTATAGGTTCCATTTTGGTTCCCGGCCCTACAGGACTGACTTCAATATGATTTAACAAGGTAGTGACAAACGCAAACAACAAGAAAGGTAGCGATAGCAGAACGACAAGACCTGCTGTTGCTAAAGCGTACACGGGCCGCTTGGCACCCATCAGCGCCAAAGCTGATGCCAAACTGAGGGTAATTGTAATCAACCAAACAATTATTTGACCGTAGATATCACCGAAAGTCAGGGTACAGACAAACCGATACTTTTGAATATTATTGTCGCTCATCACATTTGCCTCAAGTCTCTCCTAATAGGTTCTACGTTAGAACTATGTTTGCCTTGTAG
>CAXUOL010000415.1:0-6255 GCA_964252435.1 uncultured Nostoc sp. | reverse complement strand
CGTAACGGCTGCTCCTTGTTCCAAATCCTCTTCACACTCAGCGATTACCGTCAGCAACAGATTCGCTAATGCTTGAGCACGTAACCTTTCAATCCGAATACGAATGACTGAAGGAGTAGTTGCTTCATCAAGCGCTAGCAATGTATGAAAATCTGCATCGAGTGTAGCAACAACACGTCTCTCTTCTCTAGCTCTCTGGATGATTTGTGCATCTTCAGCTTCAGACATCCCAATTTCACCCAGATGGATGGTGTCGATACCTGAATTACGTAGCAATGCTGCCGCAGAGAATGGTAATCCCTGATCAAGCAACAGTTTCATAACAGTTAGGTAGTTCAATGATGCGATCGTCCAAGTAGGACGATGCAAAAATTAAGGCTTGCTGAATATCTTCATCTTCTAATTCGGGAAACTCTTGGCGCAGTTCTTCTCGATTAGGGTAGGTAGCTAATAACTCAATCACCCGACGAACGGTAAGGCGAAGATTACGGATACAAGCTTGTCCATTCATACGATTAGGATTGCTAGTGATGCGATCTAATTTCATGCCATTGCTTATTTTAGTTTCTTATTTGCGCCCAATTTTATAAGCAAATTATTGATTAACATTATTTAGGCATTATAGCGGTTTCCGCATAGGTAAGGTACAGAAAGAAATAATTAACTACAAATAAACGATACATCGAAATAAATGCATGACTTACTTAAATAAACCAGCAAATAAGTGAAATTAGTAAGCATATAGAGTAGGCAAAATGCCCACTCTAACAGCTTATAATGATTAAGTATCAACTGAATCGAATATCAATCATCACCTCTGCTATCCTCGTCTTTCCCTTTGATCTTCTGCGGGAGAAAACCTGGCAGATCGTTACTGTCAACCGCAAAAACGAAAAACTTGTTTGGGTTGTCAACACTTGTCGAATGGTAAGTATCCGGCGCTAAAGTACCAAGAAAATCGTTGTCATTAGCGATGAATAATGTATGCTTTTCGACTCCGTTGAGCATCACATCTTTTCCGAAGGCTAAACCTTCAAGCTTGGCAGGAATGTCCTCTACTTTGATGCCGTTTTGAGTTAGTGCAAGCACCACGTCGAGAAACAGGGTCTTGCTAACCGCCTTGCCAACAAGGTTGCTTTCCCCGGTGATATTGCTTACTTCTTGAGCATTCGTCAGATCAATACGGTAAATTTTCTTGAAGGCAGCCTTGGAGCCGTCGCCAAACCCCTTGCCATCGCGTTCATCTACTAGGAATTCGCGATCGCTGACGGCCAAAATCTCGCTGACAGTGGGATACTTCGGTTTAGTCGCCGTACCAATATTATCTAGCTGATAGGCGTATTCTTGGGTAGCGCCTGTTTCTATGTCAATCTTGACAATTCTGGTATAAGCCCCATTAGTACCACCATCTTGGAGCAGTGGACTCTGCAAAATGCCAACCAGGGTTTTACCGTTGGGAGTAATTGCAAGTCCTTCCATGCCTTTGTTCGCAACCCGACCGGAGGTGTTACCACTAATCTCTGTATCACTAACGGGACTCAAGTTGCTGACTGCAAACTTGCTCGGCAGGTTAAACACCCTGATCCGCTTACCTGTATTGCGGTTAAATTGATATATATAAGGACCGTATTCATCAGAGATAAAGATGTCCTTTCCATTATTGGATACACGCACCCCTTCAGGATCGAAACGCGCATTGTTGGGATAGGTTGAGATTTGGGTGGGGTTGAAGTTGTCTGAACGTCCAGTAAAATAGTTTTTATTCTTGTTATTCAAGGCTGGGACACCGCTAGGTACACCTAATCCCGCACCAGTCCCATAGTAAAGAGGCTCATTGCTGAATAGCAGAGTTGTGTCAATTAAGGAAGGGGTAAGGGTAAAGGGCAACGCTGAACCAAGCGAGCTTGCTACAAGTTCCAGTTTGATAGTTTGGAAGCGGTTGATATAGGATGCTGTATCACTCACAGCGCTGTTATATGCCACCGCATTTGGGCCTCGGTCTGGGATACCGATAAAGGTATTATTGCCAGCGTAAGCTAGTCCCGACCCTAGACCACCCAAGAGGTTTCCTGGAACGCCGTTTTCCAGGGGAGCAGATGTTTTGGTAGAGCGATCGCCTATCTTACCATCTAGGCTCCCAATTGCAATCAATTTAACCTCTGCATTGGCGGCAGGAGCCATTGCAAATAACGCCAACAATGACAAAATAAGACTTTTGTTGAGCATATCAGTTCTATTCCTAAAAGACAGTATTTATCGATGAATATTGTCAGTTTTTTACTTTTTTAGTATCTATATTTGATGGTTAATTTAAAATTAAGGTTAGGTTAATTTAAAATTGTTAAAATTAGTCTAAAAAACCTCAGTAGTAGTATTATAAATCTGTTATTGAGAGACAAAAAAACCACGTTATACATAAAATTGGATAAAGATAAAGCCTAAATGTAAAAAGTAAATAGTCGGAATTGAGAAGCAAAATTAACAATTCAAAATTAAAAGTATTCGCAAGTAATTTAATAAATTAAACCTGATTTTTCTATTCCCACTCAGCAACATCAAAAAGTCAATAAGGGGTTTAAAAAACTAAACTTAACTAGATAAAATTCGCCACTACCAAAACATAACCAAAAATTACTGATGGCTTAACCATTAACCATAAATATCTGTACTTGAATGGTTAAGGTTATCCCTATAATAGAAAAATTGCATGAAAACTAGCAGAAACCAAGGGTATCTATTAAGTCTTTTGCTGTTAAGTAGCTTGAGTGCAAGTATCCAATCAGCTAGTGCTGGAACTACCAGACCCGTTGGTAACTTAGGGGCTGGAGCCGCTTTGCTACCCACAGGTCAAATCATCACGCCCGCAGCAGCACCAGGCTCGACGTTTGCACCTTTATCAACTGGTTTGCGTACAGATGATAATGCTGATGCTGCTGAAGCCGTAAGCACAGCCCTCAGCCCTGATGGAAAAACTTTACTGGTGCTTACTAGTGGCTATAACCAAAACTTTAAGGATGAAAATACAGGTAGTACTTTCACTTATCCTGTATTAGACCCGTTAACTGGTAAGCCAAGTGGTACAACTACCCCCAAAGCAGAATGGGTTTTTGTCTATGATGTCAGTAGCGGTAAGTTAGTTAAAAAACAACAGATTAATATTCCTAATACCTATAACGGTTTGGCTTGGGCTAAAGATGGTTCGCGCTTCTTTGTATCAGGTGGAATTGACGATCGCGTGTATGTTTATGCATCTAATGGTAGCCAGTATGTACCAGATGCCCCCTTTATTTTACTAGGTCATAATTCTAATCAAACTGCCCCCTTCCCTAAATATGATGGTGGTTTGTTGAAGGATACGCCAGCTAAGGATGTGAGTACAGGAGCAGTTGTAGCGGGTATTGCAGTTAGTAAAGATGACAAGACCTTAGTGGCTGCAAACTTTGAGAATGACTCTATATCAATCGTTGATACTCCTACCCGTAAGGTAATTAAAGAAATTAAGTTCTTTAGGGCAGGCGATAAAATAGCAACTGGTGAATTTCCTTTTGATGTCGCTATCAAAAGTACAGAAAACGGTCAAGCAGCTAAAGTTTTTATTAGTAGCCAGCGCGATAACGAAGTAGTTGCTGTTAACATTACTTCTGGACAAATCACCCGTATACCAATAGGTAGTCAGCCAAACAAAGTACTGCTTTCGCCCGATCAAAATCGACTATATGTAGCTAATGGTAATGATGACTCAGTTTCAGTCATTGATACAAATATCAATAGGGTTGTCCAAACCATCTCTCTGTCTCGGTCAGGTGATAAATACAAAGGTGGCAATCCCAACTCTTTAACTCTCAGTCCAGATGGAGGAACACTTTATGTTACTCTAGGCGGCGAGAATGCGATCGCTATTGTGGATTTGCAAGGTGGTCGGGTGAATGGACGCATCCCCACTGGCTGGTATCCTAATTCTGTAAGTGTTAGCCCTGATGGTCAAAGACTTTACGTTGTCAACGCCAAGAGCAATTCTGGCCCCAATCCGTCAAACAGTCTGACGACACCAGCAGGACTTGCACGTAACACCAATTTTAAAAACGATTACAACTGGGCTTTAGAAAAAGCTGGTATCTCAATTATTCCAGTGCCAAGTAGCAGTACTTTGGCTATGCTTTCAACGCAGGTAGACAAAAACAACGGTTTTTACAATCGTCGTCCTGACCGGACAATGAGGTATTTACAAGGCAAAATTAAGCACGTTATCTACATAGTTAAAGAAAACCGTACCTACGACCAGGTACTCGGTGACTTACCTATCGGTAATGGCGACCCAGCACTTACCTTGTTTCCCTACAAGATTTCACCCAATCATCACAAGCTGTCCCTTGGCTTTGCAACTTTTGATAACTTCTACGACAGTGGCGAATCCAGTGGAGTGGGTTGGAGTTGGTCTACTTTTGGACGAACGACAGATTACACCGAAAAAACTCAATCAGTTCTTTACGGTAACGCTGGCTTTAACGGCTTAACCTACGATTACGAAGGTACAAATCGGAATATCAGTCTTGCACTACCGCAAACTTCCTCGAATAAATCGCCAATCAATACCCGTATAACAGGAGTTTTAGATCCTTCTGGTGGGTCTTCAATATTGCCTGGAGACAGAGATGTTAATGCCCCCGAAGGAGATGGGGACTTAGGAGTTAATGTCATTGGTGGCTATCTTTGGGATTCAGCGCTACGTGCTGGCAAGACTGTACGCAATTACGGCTTCTTCGTTGACAATGGCGCTCCCTATATTACTAGTCAAACTGATCCCACTAAACGCGATCCTCAAAACCTGGCTTATATTCCCATCTCCCCAACTCCTTACGCAGACAAGATTCCCCAAGCTCCCGTTACTAAATCTGTATTGTTGGATAAAACCGACCCTTACTTTCGCTCATTCGACATGAATAATCCAGATATTTATCTGTATAACGAATGGGAAAGGGATATTAATCAGAATGGACTGCCTAACTTAATGCTTGTGCGTCTACCTCACGATCATTTTGGTTCCTTTGGTACTGCTTTGGCCGGACTAAACACTCCGGAACTGCAAATGGCAGATAATGACTATGCCATAGGCAAGCTGGTAGAGAAAATTTCTCGGATGCCGGAGTGGAAGGAAACAGCGATTTTCATCATTGAAGATGACTCCCAAAATGGGCCAGATCACGTTGATTCGCACCGTTCGTTAGCTTACGTTATTTCACCCTACACAAAACGGGGTGTACTCGTCAGCACTAATTACAACACGATTAGTGTATTGCGGACGATGGAAGATTTGTTAAACATTGGCTATTTGGGAATTACTGATGCTAATGCTGAACCAATGTCAGATGCCTTCACAAGACAACCGAACTTTGAGCCTTACACAGCTATTGTGCCAGGTAACTTGTGTGCTAAACCTGTAGATCCGAAACTAGTACCAGCTTGCCAAGACCCCAATGTTGAAAATACAGCAGCTATGCCCATTCTAAATGATGCAAAATGGTGGGCTGCTATGACCAAGGGTTTCAATTTTATCGGTGAAGATAACCTCGATGCAGAAGAATTCAACGAAATTCTCTGGGCAGGAATTAAGGGCAATAATATTCCTTATCCTGAAGATCGTAACCGTAAAGACTTACGGCGAAACCGCGCTGAACTTCTAAAGCATTGGCAATTGAGTCAAACGAATAACTCTACTGAACCTAAGAAGTAAGTATTAGACATCTAGTGAAAAAGTAGAGATGTAGCAGTGCTATGTCTCTACAAGGGTTTAAATAGGTTATTTATCTAATGCAACTTATCAGGGTAATCGTGCTTTAACTCGTTACAAATTTGCAGATGAAATTAATACCTGCTTGGAATGAGTTAATGAACTAATTGCAACTGCAAAAATTACAATAACAATTCGTGGCTGAATTGACTACTTTGCAGAGTAGAACTGTTGCTGGGGTTTGTTGTTAAGGGCTAATTTGTCAATCTTTCTTTTCATCTCTAAATGTTTTCTGCCATGCTTCGTTGTCAAGATCACTTACACAAATCTATCTTGAGGAAAATTGATATGAAATTGCTTTCAAAATTAGCGATCGCTACTAGTCTTGTTCTGGGTTTAGCTACCTTAACCACTAAATCCGCATCTGCTGCAATTATTAATTATGCTTTTACTGTTGATAGTTCTACAGCTAAGGGTAACGGTCTATTTAGCTTTGATGACTCAACTTTCAGTAATGATAATATCCC
>CAXUOL010000414.1:0-6258 GCA_964252435.1 uncultured Nostoc sp. | reverse complement strand
TCGGGAGTTAGCCTGTGAACCTCGGTCAATGGATCGGCTTAATCGCCATACTTCTATGTTTATACATACTCTGGCAAATCCGGGAAGTGCTTTTGCTGATGTTTGCCGCAGTTGTGTTAGCCACCACCTTAAATCGGCTAGCGAAACGCTTTCAACGTTTTGGAATGAGGCGCGGATTCGCCGTCCTCTTAGCAGTAGCTATCTTTTTCGCAGGTGTCGTGGGTTTTTTCTGGCTAATTGTGCCGCCATTTGCCCAGCAGTTTCAAGAACTAACATATCAAGTTCCTAAAGGGTTTGGACGCTTTAATAGTTGGCTTGATGCCCTGAGAACTCGTATTCCTGACCAGTTAATTCCTTACGTCCCAGATATCAATAGTCTCATCCAACAAATACAGCCCTTCGCCAATCGGTTACTGGGAAACTCCTTTGCTTTTGTATCTGGTTCTTTAGAAGTCGTCCTCAAGATTTTGCTAGTGTTGGTTTTAACAGGAATGATGTTAGCCGACCCGATAGCTTACCGCAAAGTATTTGTGCGGCTTTTCCCCTCATTTTATCGGCGGCGGGTGGATGGGATTTTAGATAAATGTGAAGTCTCTTTGGAGGGATGGATTACAGGCGCTTTCATTGCCATCTGTGTAGTGGGTTTGATGAGTCTGATTGGCTTATCAATATTGCATGTCAAGGCAGCACTTGCTTTAGCGGTTTTAGCGGGATTTTTTAACTTGATTCCCAATTTGGGGCCAACAATGAGTGTAATCCCAGCAATGGCGATCGCCTTTTTGGATGAACCTTGGAAAGCGATCGCTGTCTTGATTCTCTACTTTATCATTCAACAGGTTGAGAGTAATTTCATCACGCCCGTTGTCATGGCGCATCAAGTATCATTGCTGCCAGCCATAACCTTAATTGCCCAGCTATTTTTCGTGACTTTCTTTGGCTTTTTAGGATTATTTCTAGCGCTACCTCTAACTGTTGTCGCTAAAATTTGGTTGCAAGAAGTGTTAATTAAAGATGTTTTGGATGAATGGGGGAATAACAATAGAAAAGAGACTGAGTTTGTGATAGTTTCTAAATCTCCTGGAACAGATGATAATTGGACGGCAGAAAATCCAGACATAAATGAGAATCCCTCGATTGATGATGATATCTTGAAAAAATAAGATTAGTTAATTCAGAAGTAGCCATTGCCTCTTACTCAATTCTTATCGGGTCAAATGTAGCAATAAAATCAATAGCAATAAGTAGAATTGCTTTGAAGAGGTAGAAGTCAGCACAATTCGCAATGACGCTCGTTCCTCGCTAACGCAATTCGCAATTAATCTCCTTAGTACAGATGCGATTAATCGCGTCTCTTCCCATTCACCGTTCACCAGAAAGCGCAAGCACTGATAAGATGCGAACAATTGCAGAAATTAACGAGAAAATTAAGCGCCAACGTGCAGTGGTGTTGACAACTGAAGAATTAAAAGCACGAGTTGTAGAAATCGGTGTTACTAAAGCTGCTAAAGAAGTTGATGTAATTACCACTGGTACTTTTGAGCCGATGGAATCAAGTGGTGCAATTATCAATCTGGGACATACTGATCCGCCGATAAAAATTCGCCGTTGTTGGTTAGATGGCGTGCCAGCATACTCTGGTTTTGGGGCAGTAGATTTATATTTGGGTGCGAGTTGTGCTGTAGAGACGACGGATGGGGAAGAAGTGCGAGAACGCGGTGGCGGTCATGTAATCGAAGATTTAATCGCTGGTAAATCTATAAACGTGAAAGCGCAAGGACAAGTAACAGATTGTTACCCCAGAGCAAATTTTGAAACTACAATTACCAGTGACACAATTAATCAGTTTTATTTATTCAATCCGCGTAATCTTTATCAAAATTTTATTATTGGTGTAAATGGTGGCGATCGCCCCCTCTTCACCTATCTCGGTCCTTTACAACCACGTTTGGGGAATGCTGTTTATTCTAACCCCGGTGCTATTTCCCCTTTACTCAACGACCCCGATTTGCAACTTGTTGGTATAGGTACTCGAATTTTTTTAGGCGGTGGTGTTGGATATGTCGCTTGGGAAGGCACTCAGCACTTCCCCTTACAAAAGCGTTTAGCTAATCGTACACCGATTGGGCCTTCTGCCACCTTAGCTTTAATTGGTGATGCCAAGCAAATGGATGCTCATTGGGTGCGGGGATGTTACTTCAAAAGTTACGGCCCCTCATTAATGTTAGGGGTTGGTGTACCACTGCCTGTATTAAATGAACAAGTAATTGAACACTGTGCCGTCCAAGATCAAGACTTAGTAGCCCCAATAGTAGATTTTTCTATTCCCCGGCGCGTCCGTCCCACCTTTGGTTTGGTCAGTTACGCCCAACTAAAATCTGGGTGGATCACCATAGAGGGCAAAGCAGTACGCTCTGCCCCTTTAGCAAGTTTGTTTTTTTCTAGGCAAGTCGCCCTAGAGTTGAAAAAGTGGATCGAAGCAGGTACGTTTACCCTTACAGAACCAGTTTCTCCAATTCCGATGGAGCGATCTTTTCTACCCCAAGACCGTCGGACGGATTTTTGATTGGAGTAGGGGAGCAGAGGAGCAGAGGAGAAGTAGGAGTAAGTCTTTCCCCTCTGCCCCTCTGCACCTCTGCTTTTTTCCCCCATGCTCAATGCCCACTTGCCCTGAGCGCAGTCAAAGGGATGCCCCATTCCCTACTCTTGAGTCGGTTTCGGTCGCTTGATGGGTTTAGGAGCAGGCGTTCTTGGTATAGGTTTTGACACCACTGAGGGGTCGCCGCCTGTACTTGTTTTCTTGATGGGGCGAGGGGTTTCGCCAGCGCGTCTGGGGGGGAATGGTTTTCTACCACCAGCACCACCGCTACCAGCACGCGGCCCACCTTTAAATGGTGGTTTGCGTTTTTTGGGCAAATCAGCGATCGCTTCAGCTTTTTCTACTACTAAAACGTCTGCTTCCCGCTTGGCTTGGAAGTCCCAGAATTTACCCACTGCTTTGGTAGTTAGTACACCCCTTAATTTCAACTTAAAATACTTGGGTTTGTCAGTTGATTTGCGTGGAGCCTGCCTAATTTTGACTACCAAGCTTTTAGCATCAAAAGATTGGTATACTACTTCACCACGAACAGAAAAACCACCATCTGCAACTTCTGATGAAGGTCTGGGGACAGTTGTATTTAGTTCAGAGTTCTCGGATAAGCCATCATCGAGTGTCTGTAACTCTTGCAACTCAAAATCCGATTCGTCCTCATCTGTTGAGTTTTTAGCGAGATTTTCTGGCTCCCAAACTCCGACGATTTGGATGTGCAAGGTATCATTTTCTTGTCTGGTACGCGGATATACTACCCACAAGTGTTCTTTTTCTAAGTCTAGATGATTCTTGACTAAGCTCATAATCCGGCCTAGGAGGACGGCATTGAGTTCTACACCATCTGCGGTTAGCAGCGTACCTTGAGTAAATTGTTCGCTGCTAGCATGATAGCGACCCCGGACTAATCCGATCGCTCGATACTGCATCGGTTCGCTGGGAGGCGGAATCGGTTGCTGGCGATTTATCAAGTTCCCATTTGAGTCAGTCTCACTGGAGTTGACAGGCAAATTTTCAACTTCTTTAGAGGACTTGGCTGCTATATGAACATTAGCGGCTGCCTCTACGTTAGTTGGGCCCTGGTTAGAGGCAGAAGAATTGGAAGATTCAGGCAACGGCATCAGGTCGGAATTCATAAAAACTCCTTGCGGCACAGACACATCCCATTGTGGGATTTTACAAAGGCAGCTGGAAAGAGCATTTGTGCGACTGATGAAAGTATATTGGCTTTTCACAAAATCACACTAGGGTACTCTATACAATCCTAAAGGCGCTAAATTTAATGTATAAACACTAAATGTCTAATTTAGCGGCTTTACACTAGTTTCGGAAGCATATCATAGCTACAATTCTGACGGCTCCTCCTAAAGTCATCACTTACTTTAGCAGTGTGGATAGTTAATTGTTATAAAATTCACAGGCAATTGGCGGTATTCCGCAAAGTTTTGGAAATTTTTAACTTTACGATTTGTGTAAATAATAATGTCATTAAAATTTAGGAGAAAGACAAAACTGTGTCTCAACCGCGCAATCGTTGGATAGTTCAAGTCGTCTTAGTAGTGGCAATTCTTGCTTTTGTGGGTGTTTCGGTGATTCCCATAATTGGAGCATTTAATAATACGCCACCCTCAAGTCAAAATACCGCTAATACCAGAGGTAGTTTGCCCTCTGCTGACCAAAAATCAAAACTGGAAGACGAAGTACGGGGTTATGAACAGGTTTTGCAAAGGGAACCAGAAAATCAGACTGCGCTTAAGGGTCTGTTACAAGCACGGCTGCAATTACTGAGTCAAAAAGATAAAAGCGAGGTTAAACCGGCTGATATCCAAGTTGTCATTGAACCTTTAGAAAAGCTAGCCAAGCTGAATCCCGAACAGTCTGAATATTCAGTGTTACTAGCTCAAGCCAAACAGCAAATTGGCGATCGCGAAGGAGCAGCACAAGCTTATCGCTCGATTTTGTCCACTAAACCGGGCGATTTGAATGCTTTGCGAGGAATGGTGGCTCTATTAATCAGTCAGCAACGCCCCGAAGCAGCCATTGGTTTGTTGCAAGAAACCCTCTCTAATGCAGCTCAAGCAAATACAATTCAGCCTGAAAGTGTAGATATAGTAGCCGTGCAGGTGCTGTTAGGTTCTGTTCATGCTTCCCAGAAACGCTACGCTCAAGCTAGCTCTGTATATGACCAGGCAATTAAGAAAGATCCCAAAGATTTTCGCCCCGTCGTGGCAAAAGCGATGCTCCTGAAACAACAGGGCAAAGACGCAGATGCAAAACCTTTATTTGATAGTGCCATAGCTTTAGCACCTGCTCAATACAAAGACGGAATTAAAAAGGCAGCAACGGCTTCCCCCACGCCTAATCCTGTTGCATCTCCCGCGCCTTCAGTGGAAAGTACGCTCAAGTAAGGGCATTGGGTACAAGAGGCAGAGATGCAGAGAGGCAGAGGGGAGAGACTTACTACAACTTTTCCTCTGCTCCCCTGCTCCTCTGCTCCCCTGCTTCTTTTCTTCACGCTCCCTCAATGGCTGCAACGACACCAAAGACTAAAAACAAACATCCGCCAATCAGGGTGAGTTGACGCTCAGAAATGCGTCCGGCAATCATTTTGCCGCCGATAACTGCGATCGCAGCACAAATAGAATGTCCTAAAATTGCACCTATTGTCACTCCAATGGGGTTATTGCCTGCTGCTAGGGCAATGGTGGCAATTTGGGTGCGATCGCCCCACTCTGCCATAAATGTCAACACAAAGGCTTCTACGACAATGGCCAACCTAGTCTTTTGCTTTGGTAACTGCAAATCTGCTTGTTTTACCGCAGCCTCAGCTTCTTCTACAACTTCTGTATCACAAGCAGCAGCGGACATCTTACTAGCGTCATACAACAGCTTGATACCGAAGGCAATAAATAAAGCTATTTCGGCGTAATGAATATAAACTTTTGGCAACAAAGATACCGCTTGTCCAAATATCACCGAAAGGATTGTCATCGCCGCTAAAGCAGCTGTCACACCTATAAATACCAGCCGCCGCGGGTGGTGCATTGCCAAAATTACAGCAATAAAAAATGTTTTATCGCCTAGTTCTGAAACTGTAATTAGTAATAAACCTGCGGTAAAAGCTGTTAACACTCTCTCAAGCTCCTGAAGAATCGTTTACCGATGTGAAGCTTGATGAGAGCCAAAAGACCTCACCAAGTTTACACTTTTCGGTGTGAACTTAGTGAAGGTCTCGCTTTCAAATATTGATTACTTGCCACCTGAACCAGGCTCATCGCCAGTATGTTGATTCAGATGTACTGGCTTTGATATTTTTTGCCAGCAGCTACTCCCCTTCTATGCGATCGCAATCATACATATTTTTCATGTATTAAGTCAAGGTAGTAGGGAATGGAGAGGTGTAATTTTAGAGTCAAACAGCACATACAGAACGATAAGGGTGCTTACTGAGGTAAAAACTCATCATCTGTGACTTTTGCTAGCTGGTATGGACAGTTCAGAGGAAAGGATTCCATTGACAAGCCAGTTTCAGCTTTTGCTTGCTTAACTGCTTGTGTGTAACACTCAGCAAAAACTATCTCAAGATAGGATTTGAGACTAGGTGAATCATCTAGAGCTTCTTTGACACGTCTACGATGTTCAATGATGCTTCCTTCCCAGCTACCGCTTCT
>CAXUOL010000413.1:0-6265 GCA_964252435.1 uncultured Nostoc sp. | reverse complement strand
GCTACGCGAACGCGGAGCGTCTCCAAGAGTTGGGGGTTTCCCCCATGAGCGACTGGCGTGGGTTAGGGGGGATCTAAACGCTGTGAGGCAACTCTCAAAGACTTGTATGTACACCGTAGCGCCTTTTAGGAGAGGGAGGCTGGGAGGGAGAGGTCTGTCGAACTCACATCAAATTAATATCTACAAGGGATTGGGGGAGCAGGGGATAGTTCTTGTACAAGTTCTTTCCCCTATGCTCCTCTGCCTCTCTGCCCCTTTGCGCCTCTGCCTCTCGTGCCCAATGCTCAGTCTTAACAGCTGCATAAATCTAGATAACCCTTGCTCAACTTTATGTAATAGCCTGAAGAAACTTGGGAATGCTTTTGTGTGGAAGTTAGACTAGATAAGAAAAGTGTAATTTCCAGTTATTACAATTTTTGATAGAAGAATAGGCATAAAACCAGCGCTTAACTTGTGCCAGCAGACAAAGGGTAATTATTATGACAAATTTGGGAAAAAAAACATTGAGAAAAAGGCAGTCCTCAAAGCGCGTTGCTTGGTTTGGTGCAATCGCTGCTAGTTTGATTATGTTGCCAGGAATTTTCGCAAGTACTCCTGTCATGGCACAAAAAGCAGAAACCACCCCGCTAAATTATGGTGACTTGATCAAGAAAGTGAAGGCGGGAGAAGTCGAGAAAGTAGAGCTTGACGAAACCGAACAGCTAGCAAAGGTTTATCTCAAGGGGCAAAAAGATAATACACCACCGCAACAGGTGAGACTTTTGGCGCAAAACACAGAGTTAGTCAACATTCTTAAAGACAAGAATGTTGATTTTGGTGAAGTCTCCTCTGCGAACAGTCGAGCGGCTGTTGGACTGTTGATTAATTTGATGTGGATTTTGCCACTGGGGGCTTTAATGCTATTGTTCCTCCGGCGCTCTACTAATGCTTCTAGCCAAGCGATGAATTTCGGCAAATCCAAAGCTCGCTTCCAAATGGAGGCAAAAACTGGAGTGAAATTTGAAGATGTCGCCGGGGTTGAAGAAGCTAAGGAAGAACTCGAAGAAGTTGTGACTTTCCTGAAACAGCCAGAAAGATTTACTGCTGTAGGCGCACGGATTCCCAAAGGAGTGCTGTTAATTGGCCCCCCTGGTACTGGTAAAACTTTACTAGCAAAAGCGATCGCCGGGGAAGCCGGTGTACCATTCTTCAGTATTTCCGGTTCGGAATTCGTGGAAATGTTCGTAGGCGTGGGTGCATCTCGCGTGCGCGACCTCTTCAAAAAAGCCAAAGATAATGCCCCTTGTCTAATATTTATCGATGAAATTGACGCAGTAGGTAGACAACGGGGTGCTGGGATTGGTGGCGGTAACGACGAGCGCGAACAAACCCTCAACCAACTGCTCACCGAAATGGATGGTTTTGAAGGTAACACAGGCATCATTATTATTGCTGCCACTAACCGCCCAGATGTTTTAGATACAGCGTTACTCAGACCGGGACGCTTTGACAGACAAGTGATGGTCGATCCACCCGATCTTAAAGGGCGACTGGAAATTTTGAAAGTCCACGCCCGGAATAAGAAAATTGATCCTAGCGTATCATTAGAAGCGATCGCCCGCCGCACTCCTGGTTTTACTGGCGCAGACTTAGCTAATTTACTCAACGAAGCCGCCATTCTCACCGCTAGAAGACGCAAAGAAGCTGTCACCCTTTTAGAAATTGATGCTGCTGTAGACCGAGTTGTTGCAGGTATGGAAGGTACAGCCTTAGTAGACAGCAAGAGCAAGCGCTTGATTGCCTATCATGAAGTTGGACATGCTTTAGTGGGCACATTGCTCAAAGACCACGATCCTGTGCAGAAAGTTACATTAATTCCACGGGGACAAGCACTGGGATTAACTTGGTTTACTCCCAACGAAGAACAGGGGTTAATTTCCCGTTCTCAACTCAAATCGAGGATTACTGCTACTTTGGGTGGTCGCGCCGCCGAGGAAATTGTTTTTGGTAAGCCAGAAGTGACCACAGGTGCAAGTAATGACTTGCAACACGTCACAGGGATGGCACGGCAGATGGTGACGCGCTTCGGGATGTCAGAATTAGGCCCATTGTCCTTAGAAAATCAGAGTGCAGAGGTATTTTTAGGACGTGACTGGATGAATAAATCAGACTATTCTGAGGAAATTGCTGCCAAAATTGATTCACAGGTACGTGAAATTGTTAGCAATTCTTACATCAAGGCCAAAGAACTGTTGCAAGAAAACCGCGTAGTTTTGGAGCGTTTAGTAGATTTGCTAGCAGAACAGGAAACAATTGAAGGTGATGTATTCCGCAAAATTGTTGCCGATCATGTTCAGGTAGCCGATGAACGATTGGCTGTACCTCATTAAAAATATGAGTGAGAAATAATGTAGAGACGTTGCACTGGTACGTCTCTACAAGGGTTCTGGATAATGCATCTTTAATTTCACCAGATGTCTATTAAGGAATAGCCAAAAGCTAATACTTGAGACTACTGAAAATCCAAAGGTTAAGATTCCCAACTTCTTAAAAAAGTTGGGAATTTTGTTGTAAAAAAATTACAATACTACCTCAGCCTTCCCAGAAAGTAGCACATATAAAGTCTTGTCACTGTAAAGCTTAGGCTATTGTATTATATATACCCAAATAATGTACTACAAGTAAACATAAACATCATGAAATCAAGATTTTGGGCAAGTTATCTGCTTGCTGCTTTAGCATTTCTGCCCTTCGAGCCTGTAAGCATTACTCAGGTTTTGGCAACAGAGTCAGTTTATCAACTGGCACAAGGAAAATCTGCTTACACCCAATATATGCAGCTTGGTTATAATGAAACCAAACGGAGAAACTATAGAAAAGCTTTATTGAATTTTCAGCAAGCAGAACGGCTACGTCCTGGAGATAGATATGCTACTGCTGCAATCAGAAATGTTACAGGTTACATTCAACGCGGTAGCAGTAGAAATCGTATCGCCTTTGTTCCAGGTAGACCTGGTAGGGTAAGGTCAGCAGGAACACGGGGAAGTTGCTTTCAAACTGGACAATATCTTATTCCCCTGACACCAACAGATAAGGAAGCTCAAAGAACCACAGCAGAACGTCCTACATTCTTTTTCTATGTTCCTCAAACCTCGACAACAGTGCAAGCACTAGAATTTGTTTTGCGGGATGGTGATAGCATTGACCCATTATATAAGGGAACTTTCAAACCTGTTGGGCAGAATGGTATTGTTAGTGTAAATGTACCTGTCAATCAGCCATCTCTACAAATTGGTAAAGAATATAATTGGACTTTTTCGATGATTTGCGATCCTAATAACCGCGATAAAGACTCGTATGTAGAAGGTACAATTGTGCGATCGCAAGATGAAAACCTATCTCTTCAGCTAAACCAACCAAACACAGACTTGGATCGGGCAGTTTTATTTGCCACAGCCGGATTTTGGGAAGATGCTCTAAGAACTTTAGCTAATTTACGCCGCCAGCGTCCTAATGATCCTGAAGTTCAGAAATATTGGGAAGATTTGTTAAATTCAGTAGAGATAAAAGAAGTTGTAAACAAGCCTTTATTGCCCTGTTGTACTGCTCAGAAATAAATTAACAATTACTTAAAAACCCGGTTTTCATAGAGAAGCCGGGTTTTTTCCCTTCTATTTAATTAAGATTAAGCGTTTCTAAATCCCTACCCAAGTCTATACAAAGCGGAGTTTGATACAGCAATACAGTTCAGTTAAAGTCGCTTGACATCACTCACTTTGTAGTGCGATCGCAAAGTTTGAGTAGAATTGGATAGCACTGACAAATTCAAAGCGGAAAAGTAGCGTATATCAATGCTGCAATCCATTGAGTATGTCATCAATAATCTTCTGCCAGCAACGGCTGTTTACCACTTGCTGTGCAGACTGATTCTGTTTTCGGAATAAATTTGTTGAGTGCCTTCACTAATTCATGCACCGTTGTACATGGATTGTCTTTGGCTGGAATGTGAGGATTATATTGTTTCAGAAGATTTTCAGCATTTCTAATAGCAATAAATTGCTTCTCAAATAGCTCATCATAAATCGTTTCGCTATTCTTTTGATATGTCCTACCAAATAAAGAAGTTAACTTTTTCAGATAATCACTTCGAGGAATACCAGTATTGAGAAATTCAAAATGCAGAACATACCATAATTCAAATGATTCATTAGAATAAGCTACTTTAAAGCCTTGATATTCAGCATTTTTAATAGCGTTATTAAAATCTTCTGTAGTCCAAGAATCACGATCAAAAACACACCAAAATTGATCGTAGTCTTCTTGCTTATTAAGTTCCTTGGCACTTTGAACTAGTTTGCTGGGATTTTCTCCTAAACCCTGTACGTCTATTTCAGCAACATTTTTAGGAACACGAAAGCTCCTAAAGTAGTTAGGTTCAGTTTTCGCTCCTTCACATACGATTAAGAATCTCTGCTTGACTTCCCTAGTATTAACTTTTCTTGGTGAATATCCACGAGAGTTTGCTTTTGTTCTAGGCATGAG
Organism: uncultured Nostoc sp.; assembly: GCA_964252435.1. GTDB lineage: Bacteria > Cyanobacteriota > Cyanobacteriia > Cyanobacteriales > Nostocaceae > Nostoc. The sequence continues at coordinate 1,744 of CAXUOL010000413.1, read as the reverse complement.
AGTCGATTAGATGATTCAAATTCCCAATATATGGAATTGCGCCATATCTACCTTGAATATAATCACTTTCAAATGGCGAATCGTCAGGTATCTTGTATTCTGCTAAAGAGTATAAATCTGTTGCACCATATCTATTTTTTTCAGTGAACCAAATCTGATCCCTACGAAAAAGCTTATTGTTAAGCAAATTGGTATCGTGAGTCATAAATATTAACTGAGCATTATTTGGATTCGTTTCAGTAGAATTAAATAGTTCAACAATTGCACGACTGATTAAAGCATGAATTCTAGCATCGAATTCATCAATAATTAGGATTTTACCGTTTTTTAGTGTATCAACAAGAGGCCCTGCCAAAGCAAATACTTTTTGAGTCCCTTCAGATTCTTGATTGTCTAGATCAAATATTTCTGTAGATAAATGATTTCCTTCCCCATTAAATTTTTGGTGCGTAGTTTGAACTGATGTTACTTTTGCCATCCCATTTTTTATAATGTAATTTTTTATTTCATTAGGCAATTCTTTAGTCCAAAAATCAGCAGTTAATTCACTTTCCTTTACCTTGATATCGGAAAATCCCAAATCTAATTTTTTGAGCAACTGAAGAATTTCATCCTTATTTTTATTATTCTTTAAACAACTAACTGTGTATCTTTGATAGCCACTATCATCTAAACCAGAGGCAATTTTGACTTTATTTGTCAGCCAATCCAATATTATTTCTGCAATTTCGACATTAAATTGAGCAGATACAGACAAGAAGAGGGCATTATGCCTTGTTTTCTGTTGAATACCATCAGCTTTAAATCTTTTAGAAACACTAAACTTATTCAGTTTACGCTCAAAAAGCCTCGTCTCTTTTATTTTAGGAACATAAAATAACCATTCAGAGACAACTTTCTCAATAGTTGCCTCAAAACCATATCTATATCTTTTGCCATTTATTAAAAATACAATTTCAAAAAAAGATGGTTTGTCTTCGGTTTCAGTGCTGAGTTTAAATTGCTCAACACCTATTTTTTCCGTGCTTTGAGTCTCTTTAGAAGAATTAATCATGAACCATCTCATGAAACCTAAAGCTGTAGCCAGGTTACTTTTACCACTAGCATTTGCACCGTATATTGCAGCGCTTTTAAGTAGTTTTAAATCATCATCTATTTCAAAAACGTTGTTTTCGTCGAGCTTTTTGTCTTTTGTGACAAGGTTGGCTGCCACCATACTAAAGGTGACTTGCTCTTTAAACGATCTGTAGTTACCGACACTAAATTCAATAAGCATAGGATGAAGTTTAGGCTTCAGACAGAAAATTGTGAATAAATAGTAATTTACTGCTTTAAGAGTAGCAATAATTGGTTGAAGATGCTAAATTATAAGATTGTTTTTACCGTGTACAGATGTACTGTTATTAAGATATGCAGCATAATAAACGCTTGCACCGGACGATAGCGGTTTTGTTGCAAAAGCTGACGCTAGACACCTAGAAGTGAAGCAAAGGTTTAGGTACAGAAAATAACTTCAGAGTTCAGCAATTTTCAAAGCTTTTTGGTACAGTATTCTAGAAAATCCAGATGACGAAGAAAGGCGATCGCTCATTGCAATTGCCAGTTTATTGCTCCAAATCTAGAACGCAGTTGCTATGATCAAACGCCTGCTTGTAGTCGAGTCTCCGGGAAAAGTCAAAAAACTCAGTCAAATTCTGGGTTCGGATTGGAAAGTTCTAGCCAGTTGTGGCCATATCCGAGAACT
>CAXUOL010000412.1:0-6321 GCA_964252435.1 uncultured Nostoc sp. | reverse complement strand
CCAGTTTGTTGAGGCAAGTTTCTGAGTGTTTACGGGTGGGCAGTCCTTTGTCTTCGGGGGTGTGGGTGGGTAGTACCTTATCCCAACCATCCGGTAGTTTGCCGCTTAGGTAACGTTCAAATTCAGCTGCTTCTTGGGCATACTTAGCTTTGTAGTCGGCAAAGGTTTTGTTCCATTCGGTTTCATAACCTGCGCCACGTTCAACTGCTTTGCGTGTGTGGTTGAGGGCGTCTTCTGGAACTACGAAAGGTTCGTATTCCCAACCCAAATTTTTCCGCGTCAATGCCACTTCATCTCCACCCAAAGCTGCACCGTGAACACCAGCGGTATTTGCTTTGTTAGGAGAACCATAACCAATGGTGGTTGTAACTTTAATGAAAGAAGGCTTATCGGTGACAGCTTTGGCTGCTTCAATTGCTTGAGCAATTCCTTCTAAATCAGTGTTACCTTCCTTAACGTGTTGGACGTGCCAACCATAAGCTTCAAAGCGCTTAGAAACATCTTCGGTGAATGCTATATCTGTGGAACCGTCGATAGAGATGTGGTTGTCGTCGTACAGAGCGATGAGTTTGCCTAATCCCAAGTGTCCTGCGTAAGAACAAGCTTCACCGGAAATTCCTTCCATGTTGCAACCGTCACCCACAATCACATAGGTGTAATGGTCAACAATCTTGGTATCGGGTTTGTTAAATTTAGCGGCAAGGTGCGCTTCGGCGATCGCTAAACCAACTCCATTAGCAATTCCTTGACCCAAGGGGCCAGTAGTAACTTCCACGCCTGGGGTCATGAAGTTTTCCGGGTGTCCAGGGGTTTTGGATTCCCATTGACGGAATTGCTTGATATCTTCAATGCTTACACTGTCGTAGCCTGTCAAGTAAAGCAGGGCGTACTGCAACATCGAGCCATGACCGGCAGATAAGACAAAGCGATCGCGGTTAAACCATTTGGGATTTTTGGGATTAAACTTCAAAAAGCGATCCCACAGGACAAAAGCCATCGGAGCCGCACCCATTGGTAGTCCTGGGTGTCCCGATTTTGCTTTTTCTACGGCATCAATAGCCAAGAAGCGGATCGAGTTAATTGCCAGTTCTTCGACAGACAATTCTTTGGCGGATTGGGTTGCAACAGTCATAATCTCTTGTTTTTAACGACGGGTTAGCACTCTTCGTAGCTTCTCTTGCTGGGGTTATTTTAGATTCCCCACAGTATCCTCATCATCCCACTCCCGCTTGTCGATGGACAAGCGGGATCTCCTGAGTTTCTGGTGATAAATCAAGCTGATAATTGGGTCATGCTGAACGCTTACTTTATATCGGAATGATATTTCTGATACTTTGGGCATGGGGCATTGAGAGTTCTGAGTCAGGAGTTAGGAGTTAGGAGTTATAAGTTTCCCCTTGCCTCCCCTGCCTCCTGCCTTCTTTTAAACGTATTTCTTAAAGGCCAGTGTGACATTATGGCCGCCAAACCCAAAGGAATTGGATATTGCCACCTCGACTTTTTGAGCGCGGCTAGAGTTAGGCACGTAATCTAAGTCACACTCTGGATCGGGATTTTCCAGATTAATTGTCGGTGGAATTTGGTCATTTGCGATCGCTAGTACTGTTGCCACTGCTTCAATACCTCCTGAACCGCCCAATAAGTGACCTGTCATTGATTTGGTGGAGCTAATTGCTACTTTATAGGCATATTCTCCCAAGGCTTTTTTGATTGCTGAGGTTTCAGTTGAATCATTAGCTGGGGTACTAGTGCCGTGGGCATTAATATAGCTAATTTGTTCGGGAGTTATGCCAGCATCTTTAAGAGCCAGTTCTATTGCTCTAGCGGCTCCAAGTCCACCGGGTACGGGGGAGGTGATGTGGTAGGCATCACAGGTCATGCCATAACCGATCATTTCGGCATAAATGTGAGCGCCGCGACTTAGGGCGTGTTGCAGTTCTTCTAGAATTAAAATTCCTGAACCTTCACCCAAAACAAATCCGTTGCGATCGCGGTCAAAAGGACGGCAAGCTTTACTTGGGTCATCATTGCTAAAAGAGAGTGCTTTGCAGGCGGCGAACCCAGCTATCGACAATGGTGTGACAGCTGACTCCGTTCCCCCACAAATCATCGCCTGGGCATATCCCCCTTGAATTAAGCGAAAAGCATCTCCAATGGCGTTGGAACCAGCGGCACAGGCAGTTACAGGACAGGAGTTTGGCCCTTTAGCACCTGTGTGAATTGCCGTTAATCCTGCGGCCATATTGGCGATCATCATTGGGATCATGAATGGACTACACCGATCGGGGCCACGGTTGAGGTAGATAGTTTGCTGGTCTTCTAATACCTTAATCCCACCAACGCCAGAACCGATCATCACACCTACCTGTTCTGCATTCAGGTCATTGATCGCTAACTCCGCGTTAGCTAGAGCCTGTTTTGCTGCCGCAACCCCAAATTGGGAAAATCGATCCATGCGCTTGGCCTCTTTACGTTCCAAGTAATCATGCGGATCGAAGTTTTTCACCTCACCAGCAATCCGGCAATCATGGCGAGACGCATCAAATAATGTGATGTAGTCAATGCCATTGCGTCCACTCAATAATCCATTCCAATATTCTGTTGCTGTGTTACCTATAGGTGTAATCGCGCCAACACCAGTTACAACAACGCGTTTACGTGTATGATCTGTCATGATTCAGTTAAAAATGGCGAAAAAGCAGCAGGCAAAAAATTTGAGGTTAGCGACTAGGTACTGGTGAGCCAGCGCGGTCTTAAAGGTTTCCTTTACGAGCGACTGGCATCGGATTTGCTGACTTCAAGTGACTGTCGTTAACGTCAGCACTAGTGACATTAGCAGCGTCAGGCGAAGCGTGGCTAGATATTAAAGAAAAATCTCCCCAATCCCAATCCCCAATTCCAATCCTCAGTTAAGCTGAGGCGGTAACTTTGTTATCAATGTAATCTACTGCGTCTTGAACCGATGTAATCTGCTCGGCAGCTTCGTCGGGAATTTCGATATCAAATTCTTCTTCCAAGGCCATCACCAACTCAACGGTATCGAGGGAATCTGCTCCCAAGTCTTCCATAAACTTGGCTTGTGGTGTAACTTTATCTGGGGGATCAACACTCAGTTGTTCGATGACGATTTTCTTGACCTTTTCAAAAAGTTCCGTTTGGCTCATAAATAAAAGTCCTTAACCACTTGCTACGATCTGCTCTTTAGAGGAGACATTGTTTTGAGCATATACATCTTATCGTCAAGCGCGATCGCCCGCATACTTCCAAGGGTTTTTCTGTTAGAAAACCTCTCTCATTCCTAAAATAAATCGGGTCAGTTTTCTGGGAATACTTGAGCAGTAGAGCGTGCTACGCCATCGCCAATACCGTGTAAATGCTTGAGTTTTTCAATTATTGCTAAAATTTTTACAATGTCTCGATCAGTATTTACAGCCTTGCTAGCAGTTAAGAATATGTAGATGCCGCGACCCCTAACTGTCTAGGTTAAAGGGTCGCTAAACATCAAACATCAGAACTTTGGTGCTAACAAGGAAATGATAAAACAGTTATTGTTTAGAGCGATCGCTCTAACCCAAACATACTTATATGCTACCTCAGACACTCAAATACGCTTACTTCCCCGGTTGTGTTGCCCAAGGGGCCTGTCGGGAACTTTACCAATCAACTCAAGCGCTTACCCAAGCACTGGGCATTGAACTAGTTGAACTTAAAAAAGCTGCTTGCTGTGGCTCGGGCACATTTAAAGAAGATTCGCAACTGCTAGAAGATACAGTTAACGCCAGAAATATTGCTTTAGCAGAAGAATTAAATCTACCCTTACTTACCCATTGCAGCACTTGTCAAGGTGTTATCGGTCATGTGAACGAACACTTGAAAGAATGTAAGACTTCTAACCCTGTTTACATTGAACAGGTTAATGGCTTGCTACATAAAGAAGGCTGTTCGCCTTATCGCGGCAGTACTGACGTTAAACATCTTCTTTACGCCTTAGTAACAGATTACGGTTTAGAGGAAATTACCAAACGTGTTACCCATAAGTTAACTGGATTAAAATGTGCGGCTTTTTATGGCTGTTATCTCCTCCGCGCCCAAAAATCTATGCCTGATGACGACCCCTTCCAACCAGAAGCGATGGAAAATATGTTTCGGGCGGTGGGTGCAACACCAATTTATTACCGAGGGCGGACACAATGTTGTGGTTGGCCACTTTCTAGTTATGCCACTACCCAATCTTTCAAGATGGCAGGGATGCATATTCAGGACGCTATAGTATCTGGTGCTGACTGTATAGTTACACCTTGTCCTCTGTGCCACTTAAATTTAGATTCGCGTCAGCCAGAGGTAGAAAAGGTGATTGAACAAAAGCTAGGTTTACCAGTGTTGCATTTACCCCAGTTGATTGCTTTGGCACTTGGGGTTAGTCCAAAAGAACTGGGTTTAGAACGCCACATTGTTTCCACAAAGCCACTGTTAGAAAAATTAGGATTTTAATTTCTCAACTGGACATTTCGAGTTCAAAGGCTCAACTTCCGAGTTCAAAGGCTCAACTTCCGAGTTCAGAGGCTCAACTTCCGAGTTCTAAGCTTGAATGTTGCTGTTTTTGTTTGAATATGACACCGCCCAAGATCCCCGACTTCTTGAAGAAGTTGGGGATCTAAATCTAGCTTAAGCCGCTATATTCAACCCAACTTTGACAATCACGTCATTGTAATTCTTCTCGCCAAGATTAGGTAAATCTTCAAAGCCAAAAACATTATCACCTAACAAACGCAGGACTTACGCAAAATCATGAAAAAACGAACCGCAAAGGACGCAAAGAACACAAAGAAATACAGTAATAGCTTCTATGAACCGTTGCTATTTTTGAATTTACGTTGCAATTGTTTTAGCGATTGATACATATCTGGGAGGCGACCATAAACAGCAGATACCTTGAGATATAGTTTGTAAGGAAGGGCTGGAGTTCCGCAGACAATTTCTCCTGGTGCAACATCGTTGTGAATTCCAGTTTGAGCAGATGTCATCGACCCATCTCCCATCTTTACTTGATTGACTATTCCTGTTTGTCCAGCTAAAATAACGCGATTTCCCAGTTTAACACCTCCCGCCATGCCAACCTGACCTGCGATCGCACAACCAGAACCGATTTGGCAACCATGACCTATTTGCACTAAGCTATCTATTACTGTATTGCGACCTACACGTGTTTCTCCGACTGCTGGGCGGTCAATGCCAGTATTGCAGCCAACTTCCACGCCATCTTCTAAGACTGTATAGCCTGATTGTTCCATTTTGAACCAACCAGTCCGGGTAGGAACAAAACCAAAGCCTTCTGCACCAATGACAGCACCACTGTGAATGACGCAATCTGCACCGATGCGGGTGCGTTCGTGGATGGTACAGTTAGCGTGTAAGGTGGTGCGATCACCTATTTTGGCATCTGGATAAATCACTACATTGGGATGAATAATTGCACCGTTACCAATTTCTACCCCTTGTTGAATCACAGCATGGGGACCAATATAAACATCACTACCAACTTTTGCAGTGGAGTGAATCACAGCGGTGGGATGAACTTCTGGGATGGGGCGATATGGTTGATAAAAAAGTGCGATCGCTTTGGCAAACAATAATCGCGGATCTGGGGTTGCTAGCCAGACAATACCCCTTTCTTGTGCAAGCGCTTGTAATTTTTCGTCTTGGGGCAAAATTAAAGCACTAGCATTGGTATTGCCGACAAAAGATTTAAATTTTGCACTTTCTACGTAACTGATCGTACCGTTGGTAGCTTCATCAATGGCTGCTACCCCTGTAATTTCTGGGTCTTGGTCTGGATTGCTAGTCAGGCTATGATTGGTGGCCGCGTCACCAAATTGACGGAGGATTTCGCTGAATTTCATTGTTGGGTGTGTTCAAAATTGATCTACAATGGCAAGACAATTTTCCCTCTTTATGCTCCAATACAATAATTTTTCGGTAGCGATCGCTTGTTCCTAAAGAACTGGTAAATGTGGTGAGGTTAACACGGAGACACTCTTGGTAACAAGTTTTAAGAGTATGGGTACACTACGATGTATACATAAGTGCTAAAACTAGTATTCTGCTACATTAATTTTCTAAGTTCGTAGTAAGGACTTTAGTCCTTATTTTTTAAGCACTAAAGTGCTTACTACGAACTTTCTTAAGCTATCTGGCTAGTCGCCATTGCCACTCCTGCTAAATACCCGGTTGTCCAAGCACTTTGGAAGTTAAACCCACCGGTAACACCATCAATATCTAAGATTTCTCCGGCAAAATAAAGACCAGGAACTAACCTACTTT
>CAXUOL010000411.1:0-6332 GCA_964252435.1 uncultured Nostoc sp. | reverse complement strand
GAAGTTTTTGATTACGAACAAATGCGTGAAGATTACGGGTGGTAAAAATGACTTTACAAGAAGCTCAAGCGATCGCCCAACAATTGGGTGATATTCCCGTTAATAGTGAAAAATTACAGGCGGAGATTCAACGATTAAATCGTAAAGGTTTTGTCCCACTCGAACAAGTGCAAATTCTCCATAATTGGTTGGAAGGAAAACGCCAATCAAGGCAATCTGGGCGTGTGGTAGGTGAATCAAGAACGGGTAAAACTATGGGTTGTGATGCCTATAGGCTTAGGAATAAACCCTCTCAAGTTGCAGGAAAGCCCCCAACTGTACCTGTGGCTTATATCCAAATTCCCCAGGAGTGCGGTGCTAAGGAATTTTTTGGGGTAATTATGGAGCATTTGAAATATCAGGTAACTAAAGGAACGGTAGCAGAAATTCGAGATAGAACGCTGCGAGTTCTTAAAGGTTGCGGGGTGGAGATGTTGATTATTGATGAAGCTGACCGCTTTAAGCCGAAAACTTTTGCCGAAGTGCGTGATATTTTTGACAGGTTGGAAATAGCAGTGATTTTGGTAGGAACTGACCGCTTAGATGCAGTGATTAAGCGCGATGAGCAGGTTTACAACCGTTTTCGGTCTTGTCACCGTTTTGGAAAGATGTCAGCGGAAGACTTTAAACGAACTGTGGATATTTGGGAGAAGCAAATACTCAGATTGCCAGTTGCTTCCAACCTTTCGAGTAAGACGATGTTGAAGACGTTGGGGGACGCAACTGGAGGTTATATCGGTTTGATGGATATGATTCTGCGAGAGACTGCAATCCGGGCTTTAAAAAAGGGACTGCAAAAAATTGACTTGGAAACTTTGAAGGAAGTAGCTGCTGAATACAAGTGATGGAAGTGAAAATATAAATCCCCTTTGTGTCCGCAAGAACCCCAACGATTCCCTAACTCACGTACTTGTACGGAACGAGGCGAAGTAGTCACTCGTTCAATCAGTTTGGCAATTTGTTGTTCTACAATTGGCTGAAGGTGTTCCCGATACCAGTTAATAAACTGTTCTCGACCTTGAGCTTGGGCTGGGCGTTGTAACTCAAAGCGGCTTTGATATAGTCTTAGAGATGGCTGTTGTTGAATTTGCTCTACTACTTTGAGGCAATAGCTGCGTCCTAGATAATAAAAACCTTCACCTGATACGTATTCTTTAACACTAGCTGGTGGATTTAATGACTCTTTTTTTAAAAGTTTGCTGTAAATCCAGTAACGTTTCTCGCTGACAATTCTTTCTAATGTTTCTATTGGTACTTCTGGGGGAGAAGCTAAGACTAATTTACCATCACGTTCGACGGTAATACCTACGGTGCGGCGTTTGCAACTGTGGCGAATTTCAAAACTCAGGTCGCCAAAGGTTATGCTTGTCATGCCATTAAATTATCACGATTTTTTCTAGCTAGTTGGACTAATTTATCCGCAACTTCTTCGAGTTGGTTATAACTCACTAAATCACGATCATCCAAGTAGCCGGCTATCCACCTTCTTAAATCCTCTTGGACTATTTGGCTACGCCAATTTACCCGTCGTACTTCTTGGCGGATATGTTCGACAATTTCCACAGTTGCTTGAGCAAGTTCGGGGAGTTGTTTTTGGGAATATTCACCTAAAATGTTGAGAAATGGCATTTGAGTTTTAGGATCTAATCCAGTCTCATCTGTAGTACGGCCAGTTTGGATTTGTTCTATATATTTCCGCAAAGCCTCAACTTTTGCTTCCCAGTTATCAGCTAAAGATTCCAAAATTTCTGTTAGTTTTTCACTTAAATTTTTGTAATAAACTGGGTCTTCTTCATAATTTACGCTGATATGGTGACGGGCAGCAAATTCCATTTCTGCGGCTTGTGCTTTAATCGAGCGATGGCGCTGGACATGGGTTTTAAAATCCAGTGACATTATATCAATCGGTGGCACTTTTGGGTCAATACCTTGGGATTCAATATATTGATCTATTAATGCCCTAACTTTCTCCTTGGCACTAACGATGTTAAGTTTTTCATCTCTATAGAGGTCAGCAACAGCTTTTTTAATAAAGCCTAGTTTTTTGGCATCTCGAACAAAATTATAGGGCTGACGTGCTTCTGAACGCGGCAGTATTGTATCGAGAGTGTTGATAAAGTCTTTGAAACAGTCATTAAATTCAACTCTGAGGCATTCATCTCTGAGCAAGTCTACACAAGCATCTACATCATCAATTGTGTAGCCCTTTTCAGTAAATAGAGTAATAACTCGCTGGTGTCTGTCGCGCAACCTTGGCAATTCCGCACGAATATCAAACCAGGCGGATTCTGTATCAAGATTCTCGTAAACCGAGAGTGCAGCAGCGATATCAACACCGTAATAATCGACCACTAACCCTTCTGTTTTTTTATCATCATACACTCGGTTAACACGAGCGATCGCTTGCAGCAATTCGTATTCTTTTAGCGACCTATCTAAATATAAAACTTGTTCTAACGGAGCATCAAAACCCGTTAGCAGCATATTTTTGACAATTAAAATCCCTAAACTATCTTGGTCTAAAGATTTTTTAAATTTCTCAATATTAATTTCTTGTTGACTTTTATCTGTCCACTTTTTCCAACTACCGTCATCTCCTTTATCACCGGAGATGATAGCAGCAAATTCTAGTTTGCGTATGATTTCAAGATGTGGGAGTGCTTGAGCAAAAAAACGAGTTTCGGCATCAAGTGATTCTAAAATCTCCGTATCGAGACTTTGCAGAAGGGGTGCGCGGTGTTCTAGCTGCTGTACTAGTTCCCGTTGGGCTTCCACAAACGCCTCTTGGTAACGAACGGCGGCGAGACGGGTAGAGGCAACTACTTGCGCCTTAAAGCCTCCTGCTAAAATGCGCTCAATATAATGATGCAGCATACTTTTAGCTTTGGCTTTAATTAATTCCCGCGCTTCGCCAACTTGGGTTTTAGTTGCGTACTTAGCTTTAATTTGCGCCCGTTCTTCTGGGGTTTTATCAGCAAAGATAATTTCAAAAAGTTTGTCGAGGTCATCACCTTGGGTTACAGTACCTCTAGCTTCTAACCCTTCGTAGACAATCGGCAAAGTGACTTTATCTTCTTGGGATTGGCGGATATTGTATTCGTCGATAAATGAACCAAAAATTTGCAGCGTGGTTTTTTTGGCAGCTTTGACAATCGGTGTACCAGTAAAGCCGATACGGACACAGTTAGGTAAGGCTTCTAATAAGTTGGTGTGGAGGGTTTTGGCGTGAGAACGGTGTGCTTCGTCAATTAGCACTAAGATATTTTCGGAAGGATTGAGGTTTTTCGGAATTGGTTCTATTTCTGCTTCTTCATCAGAATCTTCGCCACTTTTAAATTTCTGAATCATTCCGAAGACTAAGCCAGCGCCTGGTTGTTGCAAGTATTGTGCTAGCTTTTTGACATTTTTAGCCTTTTGTAACGGTTCCCCAGTGAGGACGGCGGTATCTGCAAGTTGTTTTTCTAAATCTCGGCGGTCGGTGACAACAACAATTTTAAAGCGGCGTAATTCTGGGATAGTGCGAATTTTCCGAATTAGGTAAACCATTGTCAGGCTTTTACCTGAACCTTGGGTATGCCAGATAATGCCACCGCGTTGGTCATCTGTGCCATGTTCGGCGCGGGTTTGATTGTCTTGAAGTCGGTGCAGTGCTTTATAAACTGCCCGATATTGCTGGTAACGGGGGACAATTTTGATAGTGCGTCCGCCACTGGTTTTAAATAGAGTGAAATTATGAAAGATGTCGATCAAATTAGCTGGTTTCAACATCCCAGCGATGAGGGTTTGGCGAAAATTCAATTCAGAAACGCCTAATTGTGCAGCAATTTCCGCTTGGGGGCTGGGAATGGTATCTTTCCAATATGCCCCTTCAATTTGTCCGTCTGTTCAACCGCAGATTTCCGCTTGGGGGCTGGGAATGGTATCTTTCCAATCAACATAATGTTCATAATTTGCGCCGATGGTTCCGGCTGTTGCTCGTCCTCTAGAGGCTGCTATCATCAGCAGATTGTAGTGGAATAATTTTTCTGCGCCTTCTGGTTGACTGCTACCCCGTTGGTTGGAATATTTCAATAAGTCTTGAATTGCTTCAGTTATCGGGTTATCTAAATTGGGACTTTTACATTCAATCACTACTAGAGGAATGCCGTTAACAAGTAGTACCATGTCTGGGACGATAAATCCCCGATTACCTGTTGCCCAAGGCGGGTCTACTCGGTATTGATTGATGGCGAGAAAATCGTTGCGATCGCAATGTTCAGGATTAAATTCAATAAAATGAACAGTGTGCTGTTTACCGTCTTGTCCTAAAACAGTAGTTCCTTTGAGTAGTAATTCTGTGGCGGCTTGGTTAGCCTCCATTAATCTATTTGCACCCAGGCGTTCTAACTGACTTACTGCGGCTTGTACTTGAAGATCATCGAGCCAGAGATTACCTTTGTCATCCAGGTTGATGCGTTTGATAGCAGCTTTGAGGCGCTCTGTCAGTAGAACTTGCTTGAAATTTTCTCGTTCGGTAACTTCGGCATTGTCCCAATCTCCTTCAATGTACTGCCAACCCATGCTGGTGAGTTGTTGAATGGTAGGCAGTTCTACATGAATATACTCAGGATTTTGTTGGGGCATAAATTATTTTTACAAGGGTTATGGAATGATTTTAATTAATTTACTCTTTCCTCTTTAGGGTGATAATACTTAATTTATGTTTTTTTGGTATAGAAAAATCTAGTTATAAGCAATTGATGAAGAACTGATGATATGCTGTCTAATAATGCTAGGTTAGGTCTTTGAACCTACCGTGGATGCCTAAAAGCATCTTATCCCAAGTGGGTAGCTGTTCCAAGCTATGCTAACTTATAGCAAAGGAAGAAATATAAGAGGCCCACCTTGACAGGAGTTTCTTTATACCTGTTAGAAATAATAGGTATTGGTTAGACTCTACACCATAGTAGAGGAGACAGGTTGAGGGAGTGTCTAGCGTTCTCTGTCCGCCTTAGCAGTAAGCACTTCCAAATAATTAAATCACTACAAAATAAAAATATGTCCAGATCCTTGGACGATTTACTCACTGAATACTTTCAGCCGGAGAAGCTAAAGGCTGCGTTTAAAGCTTACGAACAACAAAAAACGGATTTCTTGCAGCAGGGTGAGCCAAAAGTGCAGATGGGGGTAGATGGTATTTCTTACCCAACCTTTAAAAAGGAACTTGATTTACGTTGTCAGCTTCTATCAAATAGATTACTTAAAGGTACATATCAGTTTTATACTTTTCGAGAAATAGAAATTCCCAAGCCATCTGGTGGAAAGCGAGTTTTATCGATTGCTACTATACGCGATGTTATTGTCCAAAAAGTATTGTATGATGCTATTTACAAAGAAATAGAAAAAGATTTTCAAGCTACATCTAGACTTGATAAAGTATCTTTTGCATATAGAAAGGGAAAGTCTGCACCCTATGCAGCAAGCTTGATTCATTATTATATTAAACAAGGTTTTATATTTGCCTTAGATGCTGATATAGTAAAATTTTTCGATAAGCTATCTCACGAATATCTTTTTGAAATTATAGAGAGAAAGTTTGGTCAAGGTACTCTAGCTACTAACTTATTAAGACGGTTTATCAAAGCTGGTGGACTTCCACATAAAAACCAACGTGGCAAAACATACGGATACCGTTTTTTTCATCATCATAAGCCTATTCTAAATAATCAAAGAATTATAAGAACTCAGGGTATTCCTCAAGGTGGTGTACTTTCGGGAATGCTAGCAAATTTATATTTACATGAATTTGATTGTTGGGTTCTCAATGATTTATCGAAAAAATATTCTCTGAGATACGTCCGTTATGCGGATGATTTTGTAATACTTTTAAAAGAAAAAGAATTAATTCCTCTAGTACATAAAGAAGTTGCTCAAAAGTTGCAAGATATAAAGCTAGAATTACATACTGATGAAAGTAAAACCAAATATGTTGATATAGCTAAAGATTTTCTAGAGTTTGTTGGCTTTCAATTCAATCTTGAGCATATCAAAGTTAAACCAGGAAACATTTTAAGATTCCAGGAAAGAATTATAGAAAAGATTAATAAAGAGCCATCTTATAAAACTGGTGAAAATGTCAAACGTAGATTTAACTTTTTTATCAGGTCTGTGATTAATAGAAAAGTAACTGGGCGTGGTGAGAAAATATGTGATGAATGCAATGGTGTGTTAGGAGAAAGAGTAAAAAGTTGGATGGGATTTTTGGCGTTGCATAATTGAAGTATGAATTTGAGCGATCGCGATGAAATGTCCAA
>CAXUOL010000410.1:0-6332 GCA_964252435.1 uncultured Nostoc sp. | reverse complement strand
CCCTTAAACCCTTACACCCCTAATGAAGATACAGTTTTCTAAGGAATGCACAAAAGCGAATTGCTAGGGATGAATGATACACTTAGCTTATAAATTAAATGCCCAGAATCAACTCAAGTCAGCCTTACGTTAGATAAACTTCACAGACTACTCCATCGTTACTGTCTATGGTTTGACGTAAAAACTCAAGCATCTGTTTGAGTGTAAATAAATGAAATAAAATATGTTAAAGTACTTAGAAAGTCATAGTGTGAATACAGGGTATTATTGCAAATAACAAAAATGCAATGGTTGGGGGTTAGCTCTATATTTAATAGCCGAACAGGTAAAAATTGTTAGCAATAATTATAAGAATGTAGAGACGCGAAATTTCACATCTCTACAAAGTTTTTTGGTTAGTTGATTTTTTCAATTGAACAGTATTGGATCTGTATTAGACTCAACTACAAATTGCTATAATTTTCAGGTGATACCCAAAAATTTTCTATACTGATCTATTTGTTTTTGCATTTCCTCTAGTAGTTTGCCAAAATCAAGATTATTCTCATCCTGATTGCTATTCACATTGATGCTGTTCAGAATCTTCTCATAGTTTTGAAATTGCGACCATAATTCTGGATTTGTTAATATGTTATTACCTTCGGCTGATATCAGATATTTTGTGGTTTCTGTAATTGCCTGACCAATTACAGGGCTAAAATCAGAATTATTCCAACTAGCGATAGTCTCTGGTGTTAGATATTTTGCGGATTCTGTAATTGCCTGACTCGCTAGAGAACTAAAATTGGAATTATTAAAACTAGCGATCTTTTCTGGTGTTAGATATCTTGTGGTTTCTGTAATTGCCTGACCGATTAGAGAACCAAAATTGGAACTATTAAAACTAGAGCTTGTAGTTTGTGTGTTCTTTCCCGCAGTTTCTGCAATCACCTGACTCGCTAGAGCACTGACATTAGAAATATTAAAACTAGAGTTTGTAGTTTGTGTGTTATTTCTTGCAGTTTCTGCAATCACCTGACTCGCTAGAGAACTGACATTAGAAATGTTAAAACTAGAGCTTGTACTTTGTGTATTATTTCCTGCTGTTTCTGCAATCACCTGACTCGCTAAAGAACTGACATTAGAAATGTTAAAACTAGAGCTTGTACTTTGTGTATTATTTCCTGCTGTTTCTGTAACAATCTGACGTACTTGGGCATCAGTCAGGTTAGGGTTAGCACTAAGCATCAGAGCAACGATACCAGCAACGTGGGGAGCAGCCATAGATGTGCCGCTATAAGTTGCATACTGATTATTCGGAACTGATGAATAAACCTTGACTCCTGGAGCTGTGACGTAAGCGATTTGATTCGTTCCAGAGCGGTTAGAGAAGTCGGCCAAATTACTATTCTTATCTACTGCCCCAACGGCAATTCCCGACTTGGATGCATAGCGGGCGGGATAGTCTGGTGATGAGCCACCATCATTACCTGCTGCCATGACGACAATCACTCCTTTACTGCTGGCATAGTCAATGGCTGACTCTAGAGTGCGATTAGAAGAAGCGCCTCCCAAACTGAGGTTAATCACATTAGCTCCATTATCTACAGCGTAGCGAATACCTTTAGATATGGAACTATAGGAACCAGAGCCAGAACTATCTAAAGCTTTGACAGGCATAATCTTGGCATCGTAGGCAATACCAGTGACACCGTAGTTATTATTTTCTCCTGCGATCGTGCCGGAAACATGAGTACCATGACCGTTGTTATCTAAGGTGTTGTTGTTTTGATCGGCAAAGTTCCAACCGTAAGTATCATCAACATAGCCATTGCCATCATCATCTATACCATTACCCGCAATTTCCTTGGTATTCGTCCAGATATTATTTGTTAAATCTTCGTGGTTATAATCAACACCAGTATCTACAACAGCGACAACAACGCCTTTACCTGTATATCCATGTGCCCAAACTTCCGGTGCTTTAACCAGGTCTGCTCCCCAATTATTCCCACCAAGATCGGGAACATCAGCAAAGGTATTCTGATTAATAGCTCTAGCCACTGCTGCTGCTCCATTAATCAAACCATAGCCATTAGTGGGGTTATAATTTTGAGTGGTAAAATTTTCAGATTCATCATTGTTTAGCAACTGCACATCGGCATCGGCTGATTTATAGCTACTACGTCTGCTGAAGTTGAAGCCGTAGTCATCTTTCGTATTCAAGCTATCTAATGAGGAGATTGAAGTGACATTGAGCCGTTTATTTGACAATATATTGTTATTAACATCATCAATGTGCATAAGTTTTTTCTCAAAGATAGCAACCATTTTTTGACAGTTTGAAGCCTTGAAACCTTGACAAAAAGAAGATTTCAATCAATGTGCGAATAAGCTTCATTGTCAATAATTACTATGAAATTTCATAACAAAATGCTA
Source organism: uncultured Nostoc sp. (assembly GCA_964252435.1). Lineage (GTDB taxonomy): Bacteria > Cyanobacteriota > Cyanobacteriia > Cyanobacteriales > Nostocaceae > Nostoc. The sequence goes on along the minus strand of CAXUOL010000410.1, from coordinate 3,914 downwards.
ATTCTATTACCAAAAAACACTCTGACAAGTACAGTTTTCATTAAGAGTAAATTTATCGAGTAAATCTTAAATTTTGGAGATGTATTAATGGAGACTAATCCAAAAATAATCGTAGGGTACTATAGCAATCCTATATGATTTGTGAAAATTCTCGGTGTCCAGATCCCCGACTTCTTTGAGAAGTCGGGGATCTAACTTTTCACGAATGATTTAGGATTGCTATAGAACTATTTTTGTTATTCTTAAAACTGCTGCGATCGCAAGCTATAAAAGTCTTTACCACCAAGTCATGGCAGTAGGGTGCGTTACACTCCGTTAACGCAGCTATTTTTAATATTTTAAAACGAATTGTTTCAGTTCCATTCCCAGTGATCCAAGACTAAAACGACAAATACCTGATTTAAAAGCACACCATTCTCATCACACCTGTAATACGAGTGTTGGATTTAGGATTAATCATCTAATGTGTCTTGCGTCTGTGTATCCATCTTGTGCTTTTTAGTATTTTTTTGGCGCTTATCTTCTTTCCATCTCCCTCTTTTGCGTGCTGCTTCTGTCAGGAGATACTCAATTTGAGCATTGACGCTCCTTAATTCGTCAGAAGACCATTTTTCCAGCACTTCGTATAACTCAAGGTCTAAACGCAGTAAAAACCGTTTTTTCTGGCTCATGTCTTAGGCGTAAAGGCTACCAGTGTTAATCACTGGTTGGATGTTCTGTTCTGAGGTTAGGACAACCAGCAGATTGTTAATCATAGCGGCTTTACGTTCATCATCCAAGTCAATCATTTGTTGTTCACTGATCCGTTTTAGTGCTTCATCAACCATTCCTACTGCACTATCAACAATTTGCCGCCGTGCATCAATCATTGCTTTGGCTTGTTGACGACGCAACATCATTTGAGCAATTTCTGGAGCATACGCAAGATGAGAAAGTCTCGCTTCTAACACTTCAACTCCCGCGACTTCCAGTCTCGCTTGCAATTCTTTTTGGAGGAAAAGCGCGATTTCATCAGGTACTGCACGCAACGAAGGAATTGATTGTTCATCAGGCGCGTCATAAGGATAGCGGATTGCTAAGGCGCGTATTGCTGTCTCACTCTGGATAGCAACAAATTGCTCGTAGTCATCAACCGCAAATCTAGACTTGGCTGATTCTACTACTTGCCACACTACCACAGCTGCAATCTCTATCGGGCTGCCTTGAGCATCGTTTACTTTCAATATTTTGCTGTTAAAGTTGCGAACCCGTAAAGATACCTGGCGTTTATTGGTCAAAGGGTTAGTCCACCAAAACCCTGCTTCTTTGACAGTACCAACGTAACTCCCTAAAAAGACTAGTACTATTGCTTGATTTGGCTCAACTGTAAACAAACCCGACAGTGAAGGAATTACTACTACGATAAGTGTTGCCCCTAACCATGCACCTATTTCTGTTAAATCGCCAAAATCTTCTACCTTAAGACTTCTGCCTAATACTTCTATCAATCCCTGTATTGTTGCCCAAACATGCCAACTGCCAAAAATTGCTAAAGCTAGGATTATGCTCAAAGCTATGAAGCCATTGACTTTAAATGCAGGAAATTCTTTGATTTGCTGCTTCATTATCTATTCCTGTAATCTATTTTTTGTTATCAAAATGATATCATTATAATAACAAAAAAGGAGCAAATCCCCAAGTATAGCTGTTTCCAAACCAAATAGCAAAACGCTCTCTGGGATTGAGAGCGCTTTTAGTTGAATTATTGAGGTTAAATAGGGGTTGGCTGCTTATCCAAGAAGTGTTTTAAAAGCTGAACTACCAAAGGTGGTGTTAAATCTAGACTTGGCATCACTAGATATTTGCTTGCTGCCGTTGATATAGTGACCAATACAAACCCTTTTGTTGCAACAATTGTGAGTGAGTACCACGTTCTGCAATCACGCCTTGCTCCAATACCAAAATCAAGTCAGCACGTTTGAGGGGTGCAAAGCGGTGAGCAATCAGGAACACGGTACGGTTAGCAGAGATTTTTTGCAGGTTTTGCAGTACTTGTTGTTCAGTTTCACTATCCAAAGCACTAGTAGCTTCATCCAAAACTAAAATCGGCGCTTGGGAAAGAAATAGCCTTGCCAGAGCAATACGTTGTCTCTGTCCACCAGATAAAGCTGTACCACGTTCGCCAACATTGGTTTCGTAACCGTAGGGTAATTGACTGATGAAGTCGTGGGCTACGGCTAATCTTGCCGCCTCTACTACTTGCTCTGCGGTAATATCGGGACTACCGAGAGTGATATTTTCCAAAATAGAACCGTTAAATAAAAAGTCTTCTTGGAGAACTACACTAACTTGTTGCCGCAGTGAGGCTAAATCGGCACTTTTTATATCAAAACCATCAATCAGGATGCGTCCTGATTCAATTTGATAGAGGCGTTGCAATAATTTAGACAGGGTACTTTTCCCAGAACCGCTACGTCCGACAATGCCAACAAACTGCCCTGGTTCAGCACTGAAAGAGATTCCTCGCAGAATTGCTTCAAAGTTTGGTCGGTAGCGGAAAAATACTTGCTCGAAGGTGACTTGTCCTTTCAGGGGTGGTAAAACTAAGCCAGTTCCTAGTTCAGCTTCTGGGGAGACGTTGAGAATATCACCAATGCGATCTACAGAAAGTAGCACTTGTTGGAGGTTTTGCCACAACTGTACTAAACGCAAAAGCGGGCCTGTGACTCTACCAGACAACATTTGAAATGCAACAAGCTGTCCGATTGTGAGCTTTTGTTCGATGACTAACTTAGCACCAAACCAAAGAATCAGCATGGTGGACAAATTGGTAAGGAAGTCACCAATGTTGCTGCTAATATTGGAGGTGGTAGAAGCTTTAAAGCCTGTGCGAATGAAGCGGGCAAATAAGCCTTCCCAGCGATCGCGGGCTACTGGTTCAGCTGCATGGGCTTTAACGGAGTGAATTCCGGTGATTGTCTCTACTAGAAACGATTGACTATCGGCACTCCGGTTAAAAGTTTCGTTCAGCCAGTTACGCAGAATTGGTGTTGCAACTATTGTTAGTGTGGCAAATAATGGCAGTACTGCTAAAGCCACAAAGGTGAGTGGAACGTTATAGTAAAACATCAATGCCAGGTACACCACAGCAAAGATGCTATCTAGAATCACAGTTAATGCTGTACCTGTGAGAAACTGACGAATTTGTTCGAGTTCCTGGACTCTTGCTACTGTGTCTCCAACGCGCCGCGACTCAAAATAAGCTAATGGCAGACGCATCAGATGGCGAAATAGCTGTGCTGATAAACTCAAATCCAGACGGCGAGCTGTATGGGTAAAGATGAATAGGCGCAGAATGCCCAGTACGGACTCAAATATGGCTACGCATAAAAGTGCGATCGCCATCACATCAAGAGTCGGCAAACTCCCCTGCACCATCACTTTATCAATGACGACTTGGGTAATTAGCGGTGTTGTTAACCCCAAAAGCTGCAAGGTAAATGATGCTAACAATACTTCTGTGAGCAATCCTTTATACTTCCAAACTGCTGGGGTAAACCAACTCAAGTTAAATTTTTCTTGCTGGGATATGAGTTCTACTTGCCACAATTGTCCATCCCAAGATGCCTCAACTATGGACTGTGTCAAGCTTTCACAAGTCCGTTCGGGATTTAGAGGATTAGCGATAATTAAGCGATCGCCTTTAACTCCATAAGCCACCACCCAGGATGGACTCTGGGGTGAGTCAGAATTCCACAGCAATAAAGCTGGAAATGACAACTGTCGCAACTCACTCCAACTCACTTGTAATCGCCGCAATACTAACCCTAACTTTTCTGCTGCTTCCACAACCTGTTTTGGGCGTTGTCCTCTGAGTTGACGCTGCACCCATTCCAGTTGCACAGAATTTTCTAACTGTTGCGCCACCATTGTTA
>CAXUOL010000409.1:0-6339 GCA_964252435.1 uncultured Nostoc sp. | reverse complement strand
TGCTCAACAGGCGAGATGAAAATTTTACCATCGCCGATTTCACCAGTGCGGGCAGCAGCAATAATTTTGTCTACCACCATATCAACTTGATTGTCGTCAACTACGATTTCCACTTTGAGTTTTTGCAGAAACTCAACGGTGTACTCAGAACCGCGATATCGTTCAGTTTGACCTTTCTGCCGCCCAAACCCCCGGACTTCAGAAACAGTCATACCAACAATACCAGCGTTAACTAAGGCGATTTTTACCTCATCTAGCTTAAATGGGCGGATAATAGCTTCTACTTTTTTCATCTTCTTTACTCCTGACTTCTACTAGCTTCGTTTATATATCTAACCAGATCCGCTGTCTGAAGCTGTAACCAGCAGTGCTTTTCCTAAAAGATATGTAATAATTACCACTTTTTTAAAATCGTAGATGCTTTGCTTGAGGGTTTGGGACATGAGAACCAGCAAGGATTTATTTGGATAATCTTTGAAGTTATAACATAAGTAAGTTGCTGTCAATTTAGCATTTCATGTAGCTTTTATAACCCAATAATATATCAATTCCGCCATTTAGCAGATTTGTTCGGATATTTAGAGAGTGAGTGCAGAAAAATTGCATAATAGCCCGAAAGCCTTCTACTGCTGGTGACTGTGGGAATGTCAACTAACGTTTCTGATGTTCAAACAAGGGACGCACAACGAAATATCCAGCACTAAAGGCAGTCAGCATGATTAACAAGATGGTGATAATTAACCACCAGCCACTGATTGCCTTGGCATCTGGCTCAGTAGTGGAATAATAATAACTTACTTGTTGCTCTTCTATAAAAACTGGTTCTGGTATCGGTAAATTCATTGCCGTTACAGGTCTAGAAAAGTCTTGGCGACGGCTTTTTTCAGATGGGGCTTTGGACACAACAGATGGACGCGAACGAGAAACCTGCTGACGTGGACGCGCTGATGTTACTGGCTGTTTGGCAGCATTTTGAAAGTCATCAGAAGCTTGGGTAGCTTGATGATAACTAGGTGTCGTATGAGAATCCACAAAATTTTGCAAACGGGAAAAAGACTCAACGACTTTGGTAATTTCTTGGCGTAATAGTTGATTTTCTTGTGCCAGTTGCTGATTTTGGGTGGTGAGTGCATTTAGCCTCACCTGTGCTGCTTGTAACTCTGTTGACAATTCCCTGTATACAGATAGTGGTACAGAGGGAGGGTAGGCTTGAGTAGTCGGTGTTGGCGAATTCCTGTGAACAGAACCTATGGTTGTTCGCATCGGGGGGTTGGTATTAAAAATCAAGGTAATTAGATCGTACAGAGATGCTAACAGAGATAGTCAGCCCTGAAACTATGCCCAAGAATAATAGAAAAATGCCGAAAGGGCAAAGATTTTTTATTGGGGATTGGGGATTGGGTATTAGGTATTGGGTACTAAGAAAACTTTTTTCTAATCCCCAGTCTCTAGTCCCTAGTTGCCCCCAGTCCCAATAATGGGAAGAAATGTCCCACAGGGCCTTGCCCTTCGCCAATATCTAGGGCATAAGTGAGTGCAGTAGTCACATACTCCTTTGCCTGTTGCACCGCTTGCCACAAGTCTTTTCCCTTAGCTAGATTAGCAGCGATCGCAGCCGATAGTGTACAACCGGTACCGTGGGTATTTTTTGTCTCTACTTGTTGGCAAGTCAAAACTTCCAACTTATCCCCATCAAACCAGATATCAACGCCACGCAAATCTCCCTGCATACCTCCGCCTTTGACTAAAACAACCTTCGTCTTTAAAGTCTTGTGAATAATTTCAGCAGCAGCTTGCATATCTTCTAAAGAATTAATTTGTAAACCGCTCAAAATTTGGGCTTCATAGCGATTGGGCGTAATCATAACCGCTTTGGGAATCAGGGCATGGCACAGAGTCTTTATAGCATCATCATCAATCAATTGTGCTCCCGTACGTGACACCATTACTGGATCGACTACTAAATTATTGATTTGTAAAGCTTCCACTTGCTGGGCAACAGCAAAGATAATTTCCTGATTGAGCAACATTCCCGTTTTGGCAGCTTGTACGCCAATATCCTCAACTACTGCCTGAATTTGCGCCACAACAGCCTCTGTTGGCATAGCATCAACTCTCTTCACTCCTAGAGTGTTTTGTGCCGTGACGCAGGTTATAGCACTAGTACCGTGGATACAGTGAAAAGCAAAGGTACGTAAATCAGCTTGAATTCCTGCACCGCCACCACTATCTGAACCAGCAATCGTTAAAGCAACAGGTATTCTAGAGTTTATTTCAGTGTTCATATTATAAAGATTAAGTAAGTTGGCGTTATCAAACCAAACTATCTCAAAGATTGATGAACTAGGCTAAAACCCTCTTCCCTCTTGCCCAATTTCAAGACTAACTCCACCAGACACCTCCATAGTTTTTTTGATTTTGTTGTAAAAAAATTTACAATATTCCGGGTATCCACTGATATCAAGTGCTATTTGTAAAGGTTAGTTTTAATTAAGTTCACAACGCTCAGTTACACCGCTTAAAACAGGTTCAACTAAGTTGTTACATTAGTCCCCTTAAGTTAAAGGGTCAACCTAACTAAAGTTTCAACCAATTTAACTTCGATCGCTTTAACTTTAAGTCCCCAGTTATCAGCCAAGGGTGAATTTTACCATGCAGATTTGGCAACCTCCTGACCTAAAACAACGCATAAAGTCCAGAGGAATTACTATGCCAAATACGATCGTTTTATTGAAAAAAGCAGATGCTAAAGCTGGTTTGCAAAGAGCAGTGATGTCTACGATGGTCACTGAGCTTGCCGTTCGCGCAGCGTCTCGTAGAGAAGTGCGGGCTACACCTATGCAACTGCTAAAGATGAAGATACGATTCAATTCAACTTTATCTAGTCTTGCTAAGAGGATATCTGACGACAAGTCTGGAGTAGAAGCATCTAGGCGCTAATCGTCCAATTCCTCTCAACAAAACTCTGACAATTGACGGTATTGAGATTCCTAGTTTGACCGTCAACAGTTGACAGGAGAAAAAGTTTTTAGGTTTACAACAGCGTTTCTACAATCGACGCGATTTTAAGTTGCGATCGGACAACTGTAACTGTCTTTAACAGTGCAGATAGATGACTCATTCAAATAACTACTTAGCAACTGAAGAAAGTTGCTGAAATTGTACTACCAATTTTCCTTACACATATTCGGAGTAAACAAATGGCTGGCACAACATACTACGTTTCTGCAACAGGTAGTGATAAAAATAATGGCTTAGACGAAGATTCTGCATTTCTCAGCTTGGGTAGAGCCGTGTATGAGATGAAAGCAGGCGACACGCTCTACGTCATGAATGGAAATTATCAAATGAAAGGGATTACGCTTTTTAACTTGAATGGCTCCCCAGGTAACTGGACAACAATAAAAGCTTATCCAGGGGCTACACCGACAATAACAACAACGGGAAGTGGCATTAATATATTTAGTTCATCCTACGTGCGGATTGAAGGACTTGATATAAAAGGCAATCGGGAAAACTTCACTCTCGACTATGCCTTGCAAGAGAAGGATAAGCCTAACCCTGACCCCTTGATCAAGAGTAATGGAATTGCTGTTAATGCATGGAAAAATGCCGCTGGTGTAGGTGGTACTAATCCCCATCATATTGTCATTACTGGTAACACAATCCGTAACTTTCCAGGTGGAGGCATAGCATTCAGTAATTCAGACTATATAACTGTTGAGAAAAACATTGTGTCTGGAAACGCTTGGTATTCACCTCACGGCAATCAGGGAATAACCTCTCTCAACAGCTTTAATTTTGATAACAATACCACTGACTACAGAATGATTTTTCGAGACAACATTGTCTACGATAACAAAAGTTTAGTTCCATGGAAAGATGGAGGCACTGACAAAATCACTGAGGGACATGGGATTATGCTTGATACTACCGATACCAGCATAGATAATGTGGCCTATACAGGTAAGGCATTAATTGCAAATAACATTACTTACAACAATGGAGGTGCAGGCATTAATGTTTTCAAAGCTACCAATGTTGATGTTATCAATAACACGGCTTACAAGAATGCCCAGATTCTTCCAGATTCTGGAGAGATTGGTGTTACTTACTCGGAAAATGTACGTGTCTACAACAACATTTTGTATGCAAGCGACAATCAAAATGCTAACAGAGTTAAGTATGACACAAATGTAACCTTTGATCGCAATCTTGTTTATAACTCGAACGTATTCCAAGCTTCAGATAATTTAAACGCTACAGGGTTACAAAATATTTTTGGTCAAGATCCTCAATTTGTTGATCCAGATAAAGGGAATTTTGCACTCAAACCTGGAAGTGTTGCGATTGATGGTGGTTCCAATGCCTTCAATAGCATCACTAAGAAGACTCCTCAGGATGGTGATGGTAATGGCAGTACAGTCATTGATATTGGTGCATACGAAGCTCCTCGCAACTCTACCAAAACCCCAGAAATTCAAGTTCTCAATGGTAATGTTGACATTATAGATGGCAACACCACTATTGATTTTGGCGAGACTCTTATTGGTGAACCCTTGACTAAAACCTTTACCATCAAGAACACCGGTATAGCTGCACTCAAGCTGAGTAATCTTAAACTTCCCGACGGATTTAGTTTGGTTGGAACTCTTCCAACGAGTCTGGCTGCTAATGCTTCCACTACCATATCGGTGGCACTCAACCCCACTACAACCGGCGTCTATAGTGGCAGCTTCAGTTTAAACAACAACGATATTAATGAAAGCGTCTTTGACTTTGCCATTAGTGGCACAGTTAATGCCCCAGAAATTCAAGTTCTCAATGGCAATATTGACATTAAAGATGGCAACACCACCCCTATTAACTTTGGTGAAACGACTGTTGGTGACGCTTTAACCAAAACCTTTACCATCAAGAACACCGATGCAGGCGTACTCAAACTGAGTAATCTTAAACTTCCAGACGGATTTAGTTTGGTCGGAACTCTTCCAACGAGCGTGGCTGGTAATGCTTCTACTACTATATCGGTGGCACTCAACCCCACTACATCCGGCTTCTATAGTGGCAACTTCAGTTTAAACAACAACGATAGTAATGAAAGCCCCTTTAACTTTGCTATTAGTGGCACAGTCAGACCCGCTCCTGTCCCAGAAACTCAAGTTCTCAATGGTACTAACTCCAATGACACCTTTGTTATCCAACGAGGCGATGGCAGTTACAGCATCACTAACTTTGGCGGTGTAGGTACTGGCTCAAACCCTCCGGCTACGGTCATTGCCAAGATAGACACCTTACAATTTATTGGGACTGAGTTGACTGCGAGAAATCTGCAATTAACTCAAAATGGCAACAATTTAGAAGTCACCTTTGGAAATGTCGCTAATACCAAAGTCACTCTGCAAAACTTTAAGTTAGAAAACCTAGACAACTTAGCTGCATCAACAACAAGACCTGCCATTGGCAATATCATCTTTGACGGAGAAGACAGTGTTACTAAAAGCTTTGATGTGATTAATGCCAGCTCCACTCAAGCGTATATTTCTACTGCAAACACTGTCACTTTCCTGAATGACTTGAACAATAACATCAGCGGTTTTTACAGTTCCAACGATGTGATTAATGGTCAAGGGGGTAATGATACTATCAATGGCAGCGGTGGTGACGACCTGCTGCGGGGTGGTACTGGTAACGATCTTCTGATTGGTGGACAAGGCAATGATACTCTTGTGGGTGGTACCGGTGCTGACTCTTTCCTCTACGACACCGATGCTATCTTTAATACTGCTGTTGTGGGTATTGATACTATCGCTGACTTCAATCGCTCTCAAGGTGATAAGATTGTCCTCAATAAGACTACCTTTAGTGCTATTACTTCTGATGTAGGAACGGGTTTTAGTAACGCCAGTGATTTTCAAATCATCAGTTCAGGGGCACTTAGCAATGCTGTAATTGTTTACGACCGTATGACTGGGCAGTTATTTTACAATCAAAATGGTAGCGATGCTGGTTTCGGCAGTGGTGGTCAATTTGCACAACTTACTGGTACGCCTTCTCTTACTGCCTCTGATTTCATCATTCAAGCATAGCTGGGTCGGGTCAACTGAGTGGAAGTGTAATCCAAACACGAATTGACTTTTAAGGCGGCTTTCAATTAGATAGATCACACCCATAGGAGCGCAACATCTGGTGAGAAAGAATGTAGAGATGTAGCTACGGCTACGTCTCTACAAGGTTTTTGGATAACGTATATTTAATTTATGGAGATTCCAAAAAACATCTTTCTAAGAGGATGTCTGAAAAGTTTTGAGGAGGTGATTTTTACTACGCAAGCTGTTT
>CAXUOL010000408.1:0-6340 GCA_964252435.1 uncultured Nostoc sp. | reverse complement strand
TATTCTCCTGGCATCAGTAAGCGGTAAAGGAAGTTTTTACTTACTTGGTTCTGTCTAGCCATTTCGAGAAGTAGTATATCTCCATTTTTGAGGAGGACAAAAAAGCATTGAGCATCGAGGTAATCATCGTTGCATAATCCTTCATCAGCTACCTTTGTTTCCTCTATCTCCTCATAGTTCAAGTAATGCTCTTTGTCCTCAACATCTACTACATTAAATACGATCGGCATTGGCTTTTAAGGTACAAGAGTACATTGTCGAGCATAAATCGTATAGTTGCTTCAAGTCTGTTGGTTTAGTTGCAAAATACAACCCTTTTGGGATGTTTTGAGATGGTTTGGGATTTCAGTATTCCAAGGGCATTTAATGCGCTTTTGGTATTTTAATTAAGTCATTAATTAGGCAACTTAAAACAAATCAAGGCAACCAATTTCTCCGGTGCTTGGCACTCATAACTTCATCAGTCGTGCGCGGACGAATGCTGACATAATTCGTAGAGATGCTCATCTCTGTGTTCCCCTATAGAATGGAAATATCAGAGCTAGCAATTTTTGAATAGGAAGATCGCGTCTATAACTATGTCCCACCCTAATTTCAGCGATGAAGAAGTCGCTCAACGTGGCAAAGAGCTTTACGACAAACAAATTCGTACCCAAGTGGAAACCGCAGAAAACATCGGAAAAATTATTTCGATTGATATTCAGTCGGGTGATTATGACATTGATGATGATTTGCTGACAACCTGTCGTCATTTGCAGGCGCGACACGATCATCCGGTTCTCTGGACAGAAAGAATTGGATTTAACGCAGTTTATGCAGTCGGGGGCACATTGACAAGGACTGCATTGTAATACATGGTTCTGTCGTTGGGCTTCAAGCCAGAGTCAATATTATTCTCTGTCCGAGATTTTGTAGGTTAGAGCGGATCGGTAAAAACGCGGCATAATAGCCCGCTTGAACCCGACTGCCAAAAGGTTATCTATTGAGAGTTGCTATCTACAACGGCGAAACCGGAGTATAACTAAAGTTAGTTGCTCTCAAACCTGAATTAATTACGAACTACGAACTTGTGCCGAGCGAAGTCGAGGTATTACGAATTATTTTTGGTCATTGCCAGATATAAATCAGGACAAACAAAACAATCCAGATGACATCGACGAAGTGCCAGAAAATAGAAGTGGCATTTACACCAAAATGACCTGTGTCGTAGTTATCAGGAATGAAAGAGCGACCAAAAACAAGTATCTGCAACAAAATGCCAGTAAGAACGTGCAAACCGTGGAAACCTGTCAGTAAGTAAAACATTCCACCAAAAACACCTGTGGTAAACCCAAAAGAAAGGTGGCTCCACTCGATCGCTTGTCCGACTAAAAAGTAAGATCCCATTGCGATCGAAAGCATTAGAAACTGGCGAAATTTCAACAAGTCGTGGCTTGCAAGGGCGCGTTCTGCCAAGTAGATGACAAAGCTACTAGAAACAAGAATTACCGTATTAATTGCCGGATCTCTGACTTCCAGTCCAGAAACACCAGCTGGTAGCCAGTCAGGATTTGCTGTTTTATAGACAATATATGCTGTAAAAAAACCGAGGAAAATGAAAGTCTCTGACAGCAAGAAGACTATGAAGCCGAACATCTTGCTGCCTTCTTGATCATGGGTATGCTCGTGTGAGGGATGATCTGATTCTTCTGAAATGATGGAACTGTCCATTGCTTGAAACTCCTATATACTTATCTCACGCAGAGGCACAGAGAAAGAAAAGAGAGTAAAGTAGTAGTTTGCGATCGCGTAATACACTCATCTCAAACTCTCTGCGTGAACCTCTGCGCTCTTACCCTACGGGAAGGCAAAGCGCCTATACGTTTAAAAATCAAATCAAACATTTGGCCTGCTCTCTAATGCTCGGCCACTAATGGTTCAGATTTACCGTAGCCGTAGGGTTCACCCACAACAACTGGAATTTCCTCAAAGTTCTCGACAGGAGGTGGTGAAGAAACTAACCACTCCAGTCCAATTGCTCGCCAAGGATTCTTCGGTGCTTGCTTGTCATGTATCCAAGAACCAATAATATTCAGAATGAAGGGCAAAGTGGATACACCTAGCAAAAATCCGCCGATACTGGCGATAATATTCCAAAATTCATACTCTGGGGCATAAGAAGAAACTCGACGCAACATTCCCTGTAATCCTAGTGGGTGCATTGGGAAGAAGTTGAGGTTAGTGCCAATGAACGCCAGCCAGAAATGCAACTTGCCCAAGCCTTCGTAATACATACGTCCAGTCATCTTGGGGAACCAGAAGTAAATAGCAGCAAACATCCCCATTGTTACCGTGCCATATAGAACATAGTGGAAGTGACCCACCACATAGTAAGTGTTGTTGACATGGACATCAATGGGAACAGAGGAAAGGGTGATGCCAGTGATACCTGCAAATACAAACATTATTAATGCACCAAACGCAAACAGCATTGGTGTATCAAATCGTAGCTTGCCACCCCAAATCGTTGCAGTCCAGGCAAATACTTTAATGCCAGTGGGGACAGAAACGAACATGGTTGTGAGCATGAAAAACAGCCGCATCCAGCCTGGAGTACCACTGACGTATAAATGGTGTACCCAGACTATACCGCTAACTCCAGCAATCAGAAGTGATGAAATAGCGACAATCTTATAGCCAAATAGAGGTTTACGAGCAAAAACAGGGAATATCTCTGAAAAGACTCCAAAAACTGGCAGAATGATTACGTAAACAGCAGGGTGAGAGTAGAACCAGAAAAAGTGCTGAAATAGAACTGGGTCGCCTCCCTTGGCGGGGTCAAAAAAGCTAGTTCCAACTGTTAAGTCGAGTAAAAGCATGACTGCACCTGCTGTTAAGACAGGTAGTCCAAACAGTTGGATAATCTGGGCACTAAATACGTTCCAAACAAAGATGGGCATACGGAAGAATGTCATCCCTGGTGCGCGCATCTTGACAATGGTGGTGACAAAGTTAATCGCCCCCATAATTGAGGAAACACCTGATATTGCCACTGCTAGAAGCCAGATTACTTCACCATTGATTAAGTTGCCTGTCGGGTTTTGCAGGCTAACGGGAGGGTATGACCACCAACCTGCTTGCGCTGGCCCACCGGGTACAAAGAAGCTAGCCATCAGTAGGATAGCAGCGATCGGTATCATCCAGAAGGCAACAGCATTGAGTCTGGGAAACGCCATATCTCGCGCCCCAATCATCAGAGGTACAAGATAGTTAGCAAAACCTGTAAGTATGGGGAATGTCCATCCAAATAGCATCACAGTGCCGTGCATGGTGAACATTGCATTATAAACACTACGGTCAACTAGGTCTGATTCTGGGGTAATCAATTCCCCACGAATGATCATTGCAAATATGCCACCAACTAAAAAGAGAATGAAAGCGGTAACAATATACTGAATACCGATAACTTTGTGGTCTGTGCTAAAGCTAAAGTATTGCTTCCAGTCTGTTCTCGGTTCCTGTTGAGGTGCGTCACCAATATCTTCAATGGAAATATTTGTCATTGTCTTTTATCCTTTGTTTTTTGTCATTTGTCACTTGTCCAAAACTAATGACCATTGTACAGACGCGATTAATCGCCTCTCTACGACTAATTGCTGTAATTAACTACAGGGGCTTGTGCGGGTGCTACCGTAACCCAGCCTTTGATTAATTCTTTTGATTCTTGGGCGTATTCGGAAGCTGCTTGATTATTTGCAGTGCATGGTTTACGATTTGCTGCTTGGTGCAGCCACTTCTTGTAATCTTCAGGGGACTCGACAACAACATTTGCCCGCATGGTTGCAAAGTAAGTACCGCTAAATTCGGAATCGGTCAATTCATATTTGCCAATGCGGATGGGGGTGAATTCAAAGTCAATGTTGCGGTTGGGAATAATGTCTTGCTTGACTCGGAAAGCTGGAACATAAAAGCCGTGGAGAACATCCTCAGATTGCATAGCTAGACGGATGCGATGATTAACGGGTAAATGTAGTTCGGTGCTGGTGATTCCTGTTTTTGGATAGCGGAAAACCCAAGCCCACTGTTTGGCATTAACCTCAATGTCTTCAAATGGGATTACATTTGATGTAGCATCAGTTGATACAGTTGAAGAAGTCGGGGAGGCGGAAACTATCCCTGCATCTCCGTTAATTGGTGCAGCAGATGCCGATTGCATCCCTATTGGAATATGCAGATGCATAGCTTCCATTGGGCCTTGAATCCCCATTCGCTCGTAGATTTGGTAGCTGTAAGTGGCAATCCAAAACACTAGCAATACAGGAATTGTAGTCCAGACAATTTCTAGTGTGATATTTCCTTCAATTGGGGGGCCATCGCTGGTATCATACTCCTCTGCTCGATGGAAAATCGCTGAGTAGATGAGTGTTCCCGTGACTCCAAGGAAGATAAATGCTCCCAATGTGATTAAGAAACTAAACAACTTATCGACCAGCTGCGATTCTGCTGCGGCTTGAGGAGGCATCCAGGAATACGTCCACTGCCCTATCCAAAGACTAACAGCAGTTAAGGCGATCGCGATCGCACTCAATATCAAAATATTTCGGATTTTCATTGATTACCTCAGCAGTAAGTTGGGGTTTTTGCCCAAGCGCAACAACATATCAGCAGTATTGTGAACTCCAAACTCAGCAGCTAAGTGCGCTCCTAGCGTACCGTGGATGAACATGATGAACATGATGAACACTCCAGAAAGTAAATAAGTCCACTGCACTTGTTGACTGTCATCCTGACGCCAAATATAACGCTGAAATCCTCTCCAAATAGCCATCCCAAGAATCAGCGCTAGTAGAAAAACACCACCCACTCCATGCCAAAGCATTGTTTCCATCGCTTGCAATCCCCAGGCACTCTTTACCCCAGTGAGTGGTTCTGCCAACATGATTTCGTAAAAACCTGCTGCTACTGTAAAAATTGTGATGAGTGCCGAACCTAGCATATTGTACCAGCCAGCATCAAAGAAGCTGGAACGATTGGCAGGAACTGCTAAAAACTTGAAGATTGGTTGTTGTAGGGGGAAGAACACACCAATAAAATCAAAGGTAATGCCAAGGAAGAACAAACCTAGAGTAAGATGAACTAAATTTGGATGAATGGGTATAGTGTAGGGCAACCCATTTGTTCCCATCTGAGTTTTTAATTGCTCAATAACTTCAGGGTTCATTACAGTAAGCCCTCCTTTATGGCTTCAACAACTGGTACAGTGTGCAGCCCATATACCCAAACCAATTCATCTCCGAAATACACTTGTACGCCTACCAAAACAGTTAAAAGTAGACTTGCTGCTAGGTAATAAACTGATATCTTTTCTGGAGTGCGGCAATGAATCACGTAACGCCAAGCTGTAATGGCTGCCAGAATTCCTGCAAGTGCCCAGCCAAGAATCATATGTAAATTAAGTACTCGTTCAGCTGCGTTATAAGGTTCTGCTAAACCTGCTTCAAATTGACCAAAAATAACAGCGATGAAGATGGAGATTGTAGCGAAAAACATATTCCACCAACTCACCTCCAAAAGACGGTAGTTACTAGTAAAGTATCCAATCACATCACACAAAAAGGCAAACATGACCATCGCAATCACAAAATGGACAATGATGGGATGTATCGTATCAGGATACGGTAAATTATGATTATTCAGAAGCTTCTCAAGCATGGTATTCTACTGATATGTTAGTTAGTGTTTAGTGCTTAACAATCAATACTTCACAATCTTTTGATTTCTACAACAACTTAGATTGCACTTAAAATCCTTCTAAATAACAACAGCAATTCTGATGAGGAGAATTCTTTCACAGAGTAGCTTGATTCTGATAGGCAAAAGCTCACTGGAATGAATATATAATAGCAAGTTATCGAAAAAGGTTTTACTCGTTGGTAAATGCTGACGAACGAGTTACTACTTTCCATCTGTGAAGTTAAACAATGTATGAAATAGAAACACAAGGATATTAAATCTCCGCAATATCGCTTGGAATCTGATACACCTGGCTAAATAGACTTTGGACATACATTATTATGCCCTAAGCTCATAATGAGAATTGCTGGTTTTGGAGTGTACTTTATTTTTATTGAAAAATTTTGTACTTTTTATTCTCCATATATAAAGAATATCATACATTTGTTAAAATTACTTGCGATCGCCAATTAATTTTCAAACAGTATTTGTGGTTACAATTAATCAGAAGCTAAAGTATTTTCAGCCAATAATTGCTTTTTTTCTCCTGTTTCTGGGTTAGCAGTTTTGACCTGTTCAAGAAAACGAGATATCCAAGGTAAAGCCACCATAATTCCTGTTAAAACTA
>CAXUOL010000407.1:0-6353 GCA_964252435.1 uncultured Nostoc sp. | reverse complement strand
ACCCCAAACCCCTCCCCGCTTGCGGTAAGAGGAAAATTTGACGTAAGTCAAAGACGGGGTGGGGTTCTTTGCTAGCTTAGGGTTTGATATTCTGGTTGAGATGGAAAATGTTCTCAGGATCGTACCGCTTCTTGATCTGTACCAAGCGATCGTAGTTAGAGCCGTAAGCTGCTGCGACACGATCGCCCTCCTCTTCGGTCATGAAGTTCACATAGGCACCAGCGGATGCATAGGGGGCAGAAGCTTGGAAAAACTCACGTGCCCAGGCAATGCATATCTCATCGTCCGCTACATCATCCCATCGTCCATGCACGTTAAGCACAAACTTCGCATCCCGATGGCAATATGCCATAGCATCCGCCGAGACACGGTTGGATGCCCCGGCAATAAATCCTATGAAGATTTCGCACTGTGGTGAGGGTAGCTTGCCTGCGAATTCCACGATCGCATCCAGTACTCCATCATGTAACTCTGTGAAATTATGAGATTTCCAGTAGTTCCTAGCACCGCGTGTCAGCAACGGGTCAAAAGCTTGCTGCCATTCTACGTAAGGCTGAACACCGATATGTTCGCCATAGGCATCGCCAAAACTACGTAAAGGTTCGATCAGTTTCTCACCCTCTACAATATCACCTACATAAAAGACAGGCAGCAAAACTACCTCTTTGCCATGCACATTCTCAGGAAGAAAAGGTAGTGGCGGAGCCTTGCGAAGTGCTATCCACACATTGAGTTCTTCGGGGGCTGATTCAGCAAATTGACGATACTGTGTCAGTACTTGTTTGGCTTGGCTAAACGGAAAAACGATCAACCCAGCCAATATTTCAGGGCCCACAGGATGAAGAGCGAATTCAAACTCAGTTACGATCCCAAAGTTACCGCCACCACCTCGAATCGCCCAGAAAAGGTCAGCGTTTTCGTTTTCGCTTGTTCGTATCTTATTCCCATCCGCTGCGATCGTTTCCGCAGAGACAAGATTGTCGATCGTCATGCCGTACTTACGCGTCAACCAACCGAAACCGCCACCCAAGGTAAGACCTGATATACCAGTGGTTGAATTAATTCCCACTGGAGTAGCTAACCCATGCACCTGTGCCGCTTTATCAAAATCAGCAAGTGTGGCACCTGGTTCGACATAAGCACGCCTCTTGTGAGCATCAATGCGGACATTCCTCATGGTTGAAAGATCGATCATCACACCGTTATCACATACAGCGTTTCCTGCGATGTTATGTCCAGCGCCCCGGATTGATATTTCAAGCCCATTCTCTCGCGCAAATGCGATCGCATAGCGAACGTCATCGGCTTCTGCACACTGCACGATGACAGCAGGTCTGCGATCAATCATCGCATTCCATATTTCGCGAACTTCGTCATAACTCGGATCATTAGGAAGTACCAGATGACCCTTCACATTGGTCTTCAGCCTTTCAACCGTCTCATTCAGCAGCGTTGTCATGGTATTCTCCTACTACTGTATTTTTCAGGGTAGTTTCTGCCAATGGAATGCCTATTTGTCATGTTATCTTTGCTAGTACCATTCAATTTTGCAGTGTTAGGAATTGTCATGTTCCTCGTGGTGTTTTGGTCGGATGCCCAAGTTGAGAGAATAACTGTCATTGCGTACTCCTTTCCTGCGGAACGCTACGCGAACGGAGAAGCAAGCTACGCATAGCGTCTCGTAGAGAGGAGGAAAGTCGATCGCATGGACTCGCTCTTAGTTGAAGATTTTGCGATTGCTTCTCTACGAGACGCTTCGCAAACGCTTCACTTGGTTTCGCTCGCAATGACGTGTAAAAAAGTGGGATTCTCCCTATAGGGGTCCTATATATTAATTGGAATCTCCACTAAATGTTCCTAATTTTGTATAGAGAATTAGAATTTAGTCTACTGAGATTTAACTTTTACAGATGGATAATATATGGGTTGGTGTTATTAACACATACTTGCACTATTTTACCTATACCATGCCACTACCATTACACCTCTGTGTGTCTTCAGAAGTTGCGAAAGCGTTCCATGAAACGGCGGTCAATCCAATCTTTGTAACACCACAAGAGTTTATGAGGTGGTAAAGTGAAGATGCCTCGTGTGGCTATGGCTCGTTCATCTCCTGTACCAATTAAACTCAAATATTGTTTCTGTGGTTTATAAGGTTTGAGCGACTTGCCTAATAAAATTCGCTGCAAATTCTCAAACAAAGGTTTGCCTTGCCTAACAGCAAATACCCCAGCTTTTGGACGGGGATAATTTACCATTGTCGCAATATCACCAGCAGCAAATACCTGCGGGTGCGTTTGAGATTGCAACGTGTCTTCTACCAAAATAAAACCTTGCTCATCAGTTCCTAGTCCAGCGTTTTTTAACCATTCGGGTGCTGATGCTTGTGTTACCCAAAAAATTTTATTGCACTCTACTGTCAAACCAGATTCACATTTAATTTCAAATACTTCTTTAGCTTCATTGTGGGTTTTAGGTGCAATTTTACACACAGTTTCTCCCAGATGTAACTTAATACCTCGCTCAGTTAAAATGTGCTGAAGTTGATGCCGCACTGACTGATGATAATTGGGCATCAGTTCTTGTCCACGCTGGAATAAATGAATTTCTAGGTTTTGAATTGATTGTTGAGTTTCATGCAAAATTCGATGTAAACGAGATTGCATCGATAGCGCTAATTCTACACCGCCAGCGCCTCCACCTACGATCGCAATCCTAATTGGTTCTTGAGGATTTTTACCTACAGCTGCAATTAGTTCATACCAATGCTCTAATAACTGCGATACTGGTTTAGCTGCGATCGCATATTCTGCTGCACCTGATACAGACAGTATAGCCGGAGTGCTGCCAATATCAATAGACAGCACATCAAAATCTACCGCAAGTCCGTTAGCACAAAGAACTTTGTTGTTTTTTAAGTCAAGGGCAACTACTGTGTCAATATACAATTGTACTTGAGCAAAGTTCGCCAAGGGTCGCAACTCAATATGGCATTCATTGTGGCTATAAAATCCGGCAATATGTCCTGGTAACATCCCAGAGTAGGCTGTCTCTGATGCTGTGGTAATCAGTATCAAACGTACTCCTGTTAACGGTTTGATACCGAACATTTTTATAACAATAGCATGGCTGTGACCGCCACCAATTAACACCAAATTTTTAACTATTGGTTGTATATTTTGCTGATTTTTAATAGTCATTTTTAGTTAATCAATGATTTTGAAGAAGAATTCAGAAGTCAGAATTCAGGAGCGGAGCCGGAGACGCTCCGCCTCCGGTCAGAATCAAGACGCTCCAGGATGAGCTAACGCAACTCTTAGAGACGCCAAAGGCGAACGCTATCAGTCGGGGATTCAGACCCACGACTGATTGAAGACCACCAAATCTACGATTTAGTGGGGGTGCAAAAACGCCGATTATTCATCTGCAAGTCGTACAAAATTCATTCTGAATTCTGACTCCTAACTCCTGAATTCTGTTCGATAAAAAGTAGATATTTAAATTTATTTTCATTAATGCTTTTCATACCATGAAAAATATTTTATCAAAAAATCACATCCAGCTATCGAAAATATTCCTATGGATACCTGCCTTCCAGGAACAATTTAAACAAAATCAGCATCAGTCGCTAAAACGACGCTTAAGAATAGCAAGCGAACAGCTAGGAAATAACACTATAGAAATCAGTTTAGCTGTAATTAATGATTTAGAGCAAATTGCCCATAGTTATCCACAGTACCACTGGATAATCATAGATATTCTTACTACTTTTGTCCGAAAAAATGCTCCTTATACACCCCAAGAGGAAGTAACGAGCAACCTGTCAACAAAAATTCGTTTAGATATTCAAGCCGCGCTGACTGTTATCGCCAGAAGAGATGCAAACGAAGACCCAGTAAATCAGCAACTTGATTTGAGCTTTACAGATATGAGAGGAGCAAACTTGAAAGGAGCGAATCTACAACAGATAAATCTTTATCAAGCTAATCTAGCTGGGGCTAATCTCAGAGAAGCTAATTTAGCGGGGGCAATACTTAGTGCAGCTAATCTAGAAGGAGCTAATTTATATCTAGCGAACTTAGAAGGAGCAATCCTCAGTGCAGCTAACCTTTCTGAAGCTAACCTTTCTGAAGCTAACCTGCATCGTGCTAGTTTATATCTAGCTAAATTGCATGGAGCAATTCTCTATGACACCATACTCGATGGCACAAACCTCAGAGAAACCAAATTCTCTGAGTAATATTATATCCGCTTGATTACTTAATTAAACGCTAAAAACTCTCCATTCCCTCTTTTGAGGGTAATTCGTAATTATTGTACTGCAAGCGTTTCTTTGTGTCGTGACGTAAAATTATATTCGATATCATTGCCTAGTTCAATGAGTGTTTTGACACCTATTATAATTTTCTGCTAAATGCTATACTATTTTTCCTCAACAGCTAAGTAATAATTCTAGGTTGTAAGGAAAAATTTTACCATGTCTTCTAAAAAGACAGACGCTCTTTTGAATTGGTTGATAACTTTAACAGCTATATTTGGCTGCTCGTTGACTGTAATTTTCTTTGTCTTGTCCAGTATTAAAGAATTATCAATTCAAGAAAAAATCCAGTATAGAAACCAAGCTTTAACAACTACTGCAATAGTTTTTCTGGCATCGGCAGCAATGTTTAATACTTATTATGCAGCAAGGCGTGCCCAAGCGATGCAGAAGAGTGCGATCGCATCTGAGAAAAACTTAGAAATTGGCCTGCAAAATGCAAAACTCAATCAAGATAGATTGATTGCAGAGCGCTTTATGGGCGCAATTGCCCAGCTTGGCCATGAAAAGGTGGAAACCCGGACAGGCGCAATTTATGCTTTAGAAAGGGTTGCTCAGGATTTTCCTCAAGAACACTGGACAATTATGGAAATTCTCACTGCCTTTGTGCGAGAGAATGCACCCATCCAGCACATAAAAGGCGAGCAACAACAGCCGGAATATCAACGAGCAATTTACTCAAGTCGGCGTAGAAGTGGGTCGCGTCCAACGCCGCAGTTGGAGCAAAATCTCCATGAAGAATTCCCCAAAATACGCACCGATATTCAAGCAGCCCTGACTGTTATCGGTAGGCGTAATTTACTCGAAGACCCAAAAGATCAAAAACTTGATTTACGTAACACCGATATTAGACAAGCAGACCTGCTAAAAACTAACCTGCAACAAGCAGACCTGCGTGGGGCTGATTTGAGTGGGGCTGACTTACGTGGGGCTGACTTAAGTGGATGTGACCTTAGTGGCGCTAAACTCATTAGGTCGATTCTTTATGAAACCAAATTACTAAAAGCTAGTTTATATGGAGCCAACCTTTGTTGGGCTAACCTGAATCGTACTAACCTCTCTGGAGCAAACCTGCGTTCAGCCAACCTCTCTGGTGCAAGTCTGCGTGCAGCTAATTTACAGGGGGCAAACCTTTATAAAGCTAACTTACAACAAGCAACCTTAAAAATGGCTAATCTCTCTGGAGCAAAGTTGTTTTTAGCTAACTTGCAAGGAGCAAAATTGGGTAAAGCCAACCTGCACCAAACGGGTTTGATTGGTGCTAATCTTTGTGGGGCTAACTTGAATGGAGCTAACCTTTCAGGGGCTAATTTGAATGCAGCCAAACTCCATCAAACAGAAGTCTATTTTGCCAATCTCTCAGAAGCTAGCTTAACGGAAGCTGACCTATATCAGGCTAATCTGATTGGAGCAAACCTCTATAGGGCAACCTTTTATCAAGCTAACCTAACTCAGGCAAACCTGATGGGAGCTAACTTTTTACAAGCTAATCTTAATGATGTCAAACTGGAAGGGACTATTTTGACAGGAGCGAAAAACTTAGAGTTGCAGCAGATTAGAGAGGCACTTGGCGATCGCACGACTCGTCTACCTGATTATATCGAAGCACCGACACATTGGCGGCAATCGGGTTAAGCGATCGCAGCATCATTAGTTATTTGGGCGTATTCTACCGTTTTCTTTTAGTGCTATAGTTTTTACCAAAAGTCTCCGTAACAATTCTGGAGATGAAGCAGATGAAAGCTATGTCTGGTAACAATACAGGCACACCGATAAATTTGTTTATAGTTCTAATTTTATTTATTAGTTTATTTATTCATTTAGCGAAAAACAGGAAATAGATGAGACTACTGCCGCCCTCTATGGCTTGTAAGAGAATATAGAAGAGAACAATCTTGCCTAGACTATTAATCAATGTTGAGGGACAAACCATGCAATCAGCTTTACGTATCACAACCAAAGTTTTACCAGGAAACAAAATAGAAATTGAAATTCCAGAAGCTGAAATAGGCGATAGCGTTGATGTATTTGTGAT
>CAXUOL010000406.1:0-6355 GCA_964252435.1 uncultured Nostoc sp. | reverse complement strand
CTAGCCCTTCCCCAATCAGCTGCCGCCTATCCCTTTTGGGCACAGCAAACCTATCCCGAAACCCCCCGCGAACCAACCGGGCGAATTGTTTGTGCCAACTGTCACCTAGCTGCCAAGGTTACAGAAGTGGAAGTTCCCCAATCGGTGCTACCTGACACTGTATTCAAAGCTGTGGTGAAAATCCCTTACGATCTAAGCGCCCAGCAAGTTGGTGCCGATGGTTCTAAGGTTGGCTTGAACGTCGGTGCAGTATTGATGCTACCCGAAGGCTTTAAGATTGCTCCTGAAGACCGTATTTCTGAGGAACTTAAAGAAGAAGTTGGCGACACT
Source organism: uncultured Nostoc sp. (assembly GCA_964252435.1). Lineage (GTDB taxonomy): Bacteria > Cyanobacteriota > Cyanobacteriia > Cyanobacteriales > Nostocaceae > Nostoc. The sequence continues at coordinate 6,025 of CAXUOL010000406.1, read as the reverse complement.
TACTTCCAACCCTACAGCGAAGACAAAGATAACGTCGTCATCGTCGGTCCTTTACCCGGCGAACAGTATCAAGAAATCGTCTTCCCAGTTCTTTCTCCCAACCCCGCAACCGACAAAAACATCCACTTCGGTAAATATTCAGTTCACGTAGGTGGTAATCGGGGACGCGGACAAGTTTTTCCCACTGGCGAAAAGAGCAACAACAATGTTTACAACGCTTCCGCTACTGGCACAATTACCAAGATTGCCAAAGAGGAAGATGGAGACGGTAACGTTAAATATTTAGTCAACATCCAACCTGAATCTGGTGATGTTGTCGTTGATACGATTCCTTTAGGGCCAGAACTGCTGGTTTCCGAAGGTCAAGCAGTTAAGACTGGTGATGCTTTGACCAGCAACCCGAACGTCGGTGGATTCGGTCAAATAGATGCAGAAATCGTATTGCAAGACGCTTCTAGAGTCAAATGGATGATTGCATTCATCGCTCTTGTAATGTTAGCTCAAGTTATGCTGGTGCTGAAGAAGAAGCAGGTTGAAAAAGTTCAAGCGGCTGAGATGAATTTCTAAATTCTTTGCGAAATCATTACTTGTACGACAGGCATCTTGCCTGTCTTTTTTATATGTTATGCTTCCAAGTCTGCATATAGCATTCAGAGGTTTATATGCAATTTGCTTTAAAAGTATATCTACTTAATCAAAAATTCTTATATTAACTTCTAGTCTTTTTTTATGGAATCTGTTATAGTTTAGTTGTAAGTTATAACAGTTGTTATAACAAAACATAACTTCTCACATCAAATTTATAGTGTCTAAGTATTCTATTTAAATGCGTAGTATTTTCCTATTTAGGAATTAGCTCATGGCTGCAAAAAATTATCCCATAACTCATGCAAAGGTAGGAAATCAAGATGGGTTTCGCTTACCTCGCGCATTCTCTAAGGATTATCCCCATTTAGCTAATGCTTCAGGCCATATTGAAGTGCTATCTGATAACACGTTCTTAGTTAGATTAGAAACTGATAATGTTGATGAAGCTGATGGAGATGAGGGCATTATGATGAGCCTTTTTCTTGACTTTCTCATGAAGGATGCTATGCAAAACCCTTCTAAGCTCGTTCCTTATACCCAAGAAATGAGCGATGAAATGGATGATTTACTGGCTGATGTAGTTATAGATTAATGGCTGCATTCACTTGTAATGGTTGGCAGATTTTTTTCTACCCATTGTTTAACGAACAATGGGTAGAATTGCGTAATAGGGTTCGTGTTTTAAAAAATGAGTTACCTAAAGAAGAATTTATTACACATTCAGATGTCAAATTATTAAAAGCATTGAATATTGGGATTAAAGAAAAAATTCCTCAAGACCCTTTTGCTAGTCATTTTGCTTTGCAAAAACCTTTGCAAAAATATAGTCGTCTCAAAAAAATGGGGCTACCTGAAAGATATAGATTATTCTTTAGAGCATTCAAAGAACAAAAAATTATTATTATTGTTTGGTTAGGTTTTCCTCGAAAGGAAGGCAATAAAAAAGATTGTTATCAAGTTTTTAGCAAAAAAGTAGAGAATGGGGATTTTTCTGAGAGTATTGATGAGCTACTTGCACAATGTAAGTTAGAAGATTCTGGTGACGAGAACGTAGATTAAGGTACAATGCGGTTCAGTTAAAGATATTTGTAGGTTGGAGAGCCACCACTGTGGACGATTTTCTCAAGTTGGTATAATACCCAGATATGGATGGATGTTATCTAGAGAATTTCTTGATCAGATGCTCAATCAAAGCGATGCCTACGACTGACTACGCCTACGCAATCTGGAATTTCTCGTGATTTCTCAGCCTCCCAGTCATGGCGATAGAATTTTGATCGATATTATTGAATCTAGCCCTAGTTGAGTTGAGGTATCCGACCATGACAGCCTCAGTAGAGTATATCCCCGTTACGCCGATTGAGTACCCAGATGAGGATGGTAAGCCAATGGCTGAAGGAGATATCCAGTGCAGTTACTTGACTTATGCAAGAAATGCGCTAAGGATTTATTTTCAAAATCACCTAGATGTATACGTCGCTGGTAATCTATTTATTTACTACGAAAAAGGTTATCCAGAATCAGTTGTAGCCCCAGATGTATTTGTGGTCTTTGGAGTAGAAAATCGTGACAGACGCTCTTACAAAACCTGGGAAGAAAATAATCAAACCCCAGATTTTGTTCTAGAGATTACCTCAAAAAGCACCCGCAGCAAAGACCAAGGTGCAAAGAAAGGAATTTATGCCTTTCTGGGAGTGCGTGAATATTTCCAATATGACCCCACAGGCGATTATCTCAATCCCCAACTCCAAGGTTTACACTTGGTCGATGGGAATTATTTCCCAGTGGCAACCAATACCCTGGCAGATGGTACAGTCTCTCTACCCAGTGAAGTTTTGGGGCTAGAGTTGCGTCTGGAAGCAGGAAAACTGCGTTTTTACAATCCAGCTACGAGTCAAACACTGCTAACTCATGAAGAAGAAGCAGCTGCACGACAAGCCGCAGAAGAGAAAGCGCAAACATTAGCTGCTAAACTTCGAGAATTAAATATCGATCCAGATAGCCTTTAGCTAAATCCGGCAGTGTTAATAAAATAATCGGGTGAGTATGATTTACCCACCCTAATTATGCTTACTGAATAAGACAATAATCTCAAAGTTCTCCATTAATCTTGCGCCTGATGATTTCCATCTGGGCTTGCATATCAGCTTCTGTCACAGGCATAGGATAACCTTTAGAATTAGGGTCACGTTTGCTCATTAAAAAACGTAGAGCCTCAATGTCTTCGCGGTTTTCCACGACGTAAGCTCTCAACTCTGTAAAACTCATTTGCTCATAATTCTGGTTCATTGACAAAATCCCAGATTCCATTATTTAGTACAATGACTTGCAGTTCATCTCTAGCTAGGATGTAAACTTGCCCTGTTTTGTCGTCAAATCGAAATAAGCGGATATCTTTATAAAGATTTGACAGCATTTGACAAACCCGTACACAGGCTAAGGCTTGCTCTGTTGTTGGTAAAATAAACGCTCCTCACTACTAATATAAGGTGGGCAATGCCCACCCTACTACTGTTGATTATTTTGTGTGAGACTATAGCGGACGGTAGACGCGATAGTTGATTTCGGGGAAGATATTATCCATTAACTCGACTTTTTCCAGCCAACCACTATCAATTTTGCCAACTTTAACGTCTTCATAGAGTTTATTAAACCGCATCAGGTGCGATCGCGTGCGTCTAACTGCATAGGGTACCATCGTTCCCGTTCGCATAATAAATGCCCAGTCGGAAGATTGTGCTAATAACAATTCTCGCGCTGCTTGGTTCAATGCTTTCCACCCCAATTCATCCTCTGGTTCCAAGTGCGAGATTTCAATCATCCGTTCAGCAGCTTTGTGCAAATGCGGATAAACCCACGCATTCGTCTCATTCAACCAATACTCGTGGAAACCCTTGAAACCCCAACTCGACTGCGAAGGACGACAGACTTGCTGAGTTGGCTGATCTCGCAAATAGTCTGCTAAATGGGTCATTTGATATGTTTTTTGGTCATACCATGATTTGCGGAATAGGTAATCAATGAACCAAGGACCTTCATACCACCAATGTCCAAATAACTCTGCGTCATAAGGCGAAACGATAATTGGCGGTCGCTGCATTATACCATAGAGATGCTCAGATTGCTGCTCTCGATTATACATAAAATTAGCAGCGTGTTCTGCTGCCTTTTCCCTAGCCCAATAAGGATCGTAGAGCGCCTTATCTGACAGCCCTAAACCACGCCCCGTAATTTTGTGATACTTAATGCCCGTGTTTTTCCGTTGACCATTGGGCATAATATAGGGCTTGATGTACTCATATTCTGCTTCCCAGCCCAAATCTTTGTAAAATTCCCGATATTCGGCTGCCCCAGGATAGCCTACCTCAGAAGACCATACCTGTTGGGAAGATTCATGATCTCGACCAAAGACAGCAACACCAGTTTCTGTATAAATTGGGGCATAAGTGCCAAAGCGCGGACGGGGACGGGCGTAAAGGATGCCATGCCCATCAGTAAGGAAGTAGCGTAACCCAGCATCAGCTAGCATCCGCTCTAAACCTTCATAGTAGGCGCATTCCGGCAACCAAATACCTCTGGGTGCTTGTCCAAAGGTTTGCTCATAATGTTCGCAGGCTACCTGAATTTGCGCCCACACAGCTTGGGGATACATTTTCATCAACGGTAAATAGCCGTGGGTAGCGCCGCAAGTGATGATTTCCAAGTTGTTACTATCTTGGAACTTCTTAAAAGCTGTCACCAAGTCACCATCGTAGCGCTCCCATAGTTGACGCGCTTCGCTAAACTCAGTCGCGTAATGTTCGGCTAAATAACGAAGATGCCCGTTGTTGACATTATGTTCTACTTCTAGTGCTACAAGTTCTTCTAGTTGAGCTAAATGTGCCTCATAGCGTTCTTGAAGCAGAGGATCGCGAAGCATCGACACTAATGGGGGTGTCATACTCATCGTGATTTTAAAGTCGATACCGTCTCGCTTTAAGCCTTCAAATACTTTCAATAAGGGGATGTAGGTTTCTGTGATGGCTTCATAGAGCCATTCTTCCTCCAGCACGTAGTCGCTTTCCGGGTGACGAACGAAGGGCAGATGTGCGTGAAGTACAAGCGCGACGTAGCCGATAGCCATAGTGATTTTGGGGTGATACTTGTAAGTTGAAGGTCGAGAGGTTTGGCTGAAATTAACAATATTTTAAGACTTTATGGGGATCGTGAAGATACGAGTGTCAACTTTTCACATAAAAGGAACGCTTAGGCTGCTTCATGTTAACTGTTCATTTTTAACCAAATTATCAATCTTAATCTCTAGTACCTACTACATGTACATGACTTAAAGTCGTGACAAGTATATTTCCCAACTTTTTTGGTGCATGGCGTAAAAGCAGGGAAGTTGGAATGTATCTAGGACTTACGCACTGTACAAAAAAACAATCTTGTGTATTAACGTAAATAGGTTGTTTCAGGCTGTTGGAGTGCGCTTTTGATTGCTGGCGATCGCCAACATTATATAAAAAAACGCTGAACTCGAACGCCAAAACCTGGTAACAGTGGTGATGTGATTTCGTCATCAGCCAGCAAGGTTGCAATCAGTTTTAATTGGGCAGCTTCTCTACGATAAACTTCTAGCTGCTGTAATTGCCAATTTGCAATCCAATATTCTTGCACTCCTGTGGATGAGTATAGTTTCAGCTTGGCTTCTCGATCTCGACGTTCGTTAGTTGTCCCAGGAGAAAGCACTTCCACAATCAATTCTGGCGCTCCTCTCAAATGCCCTTCGTCATCTAGCAATTGTGCTAAACGCTCATTACTGATCCAAACTACATCGGGTATGACATTATCGGCATCTGTAAAAATGATGCCGGGAGTTGTAATAGGTTCACCTAGTTTACTGGAACGAGACCAAATTTCCAATTCTAAATGAATATTACCAGCAGTTCGCTGATGTTTCCAGTGAGGCGCTCTAGTCACAAAGAGTTCTCCGTCAATAATCTCATAGCGTTTCCATTCGTCAGTTTGGAGTAATTCTAAGTCTGAGGTTGTCCAATGGACTTGATCAGATATTGTTTGGTTCATAGCACTATTTTTCCATGCCTAGTTTAGAGATAAAATTCTATTTTTCAGAATACTTGCTCAGGATCAATACCTGCGTTTCGCAAGCGTTCTGCCAATATTGCAGCCCGTTGACGTTCTTGTTCTAATTGTTGATTTACTTGCTCTAACTGTTGGTTTACCTGCTGTAACTGTTGGTTTGATTCTTCCTCTGGCAACATCACCAACTGTCTATCTGGTGTAAAGAAGCGTAATTTGCCCAAATCTACTGCCAAATACAGCCCTAATTGCTGACTCCACAACCAACCCGACTCAGTGGGTACAAGTTTTTGATATTGCCCATCAACTATGTGAAATCCCTGTAATTCTAGGTTATTTGGGTCAAACCAAAAGT
>CAXUOL010000405.1:0-6358 GCA_964252435.1 uncultured Nostoc sp. | reverse complement strand
GACGCTTTTTCTCCAAAATCAACAATATGCAAGTTAAATGCGTATTAGCTTATCAATGCAGAAATCACCTTGTTATATTGGCAAGTTGGTAAACGCATCCAAATCGAAGTTTTACAAGGTCAACGCGCTGAATATGGCAAACAAATCATTGTTTCTTTATCTCAGCAGCTAACCCAAACCTATGGTAAAGGCTGGGGTGCAAGACAACTGCGACATTGCCTCCAGTTTGCCGAGACATTTCCAAATATCGAGATTGTGAACACACTGTGTTCCAAATTGAGTTGGTCACATCTGCGACTTTTAACAGCAATAGACGATTCCCTAAAACGAGAATTTTATATTGAAATTGCCCAACTGGAACGATGGAGCGTCCGCCAACTGCAAGAACGTATTAACTCTATGCTATTCGAGCGCACTGCCCTATCCCGCAAACCGGAAGAAACCATCCGCCATGATTTAGAGCAACTGCGCCAAACTCAACAGGTATCACCCGATATTTTACTAAAAGACCCTTATATTTTAGATTTTCTGGAATTGAGCGATCACTATCTCGAAAAAGACCTTGAAGATGCAATCCTGAGAGAAATTGAGCAATTTTTACTAGAACTCGGTGCAGGCTTTACCTTCATCGCCCGTCAAAAACGCCTGCAAATCGATAACGAAGACTTTTATATTGACCTGCTATTTTATAACCGCAAACTCAAACGCCTTGTAGCTATTGACCTCAAACTAGGTAGCTTCCAACCCGAATATAAAGGACAAATGGAACTTTACCTGCGCTGGCTTGCCAAATACGACCAAGAGCCTGACGAACAGCCACCACTAGGAATTATTTTATGTGCAGGTAAAAAGCAAGAGCAAATCGAATTACTAGAACTAGATAAAAGCGGTATTCATGTTGCCGAATACCTGACCGTATTACCACCTAAAGAGTTGTTACAAGCTAAACTGCAAGAAGCGATCGCATCTGCTCGCCGCCGACTTCCATATTCCACAGATGAGCCATCATAAACGCAGTACAAACCATCAGGTTGAGTGCAGCCGAAACCCAATTAACCATCAAATACATAAGATTTGACTTATGCTGATTCAGAAAATTGTCCAAGAACTGCAAGACATCCCCGAAGACAAACTCGCAGAAATTTTTGATCTTATTCACTACTTTCGCTTAGGTTTAAATCGGGAAACTGCCCAACCTCTCACAGTGAGCGAAGTCGAACCGCGTACCCCAGGATTACTAACGGGAAAACTCAGCGACGCTTTTTTTGAACCCTTACCAGAAGAAGAACTTCAGCAATGGGAATGAGCTACCTGATTGACACACATATTCTAAGCTGTTAAACACCTAATTTACACATTTAGACAGCAGGGGAGCAGAGGGGCAGAGGAGCAGGGGAGAAGGATTGACGCTTTTTCTCCAAAATCAACAATATGCAAGTTAAATGCGTATTAGCCTATTATGGTGGCTCTTTGATGACCCAAAACTCGATACCGAATGCCGAGACATCATTCGCAACCCCGATAATCGCATTTTCGTGAGCAGTGTTTCCGCTTGGGAAATTGCCACTAAATACCGCATCGGGAAACTACCTGAAGCAAAACAACTCGTTGAGCAATATTCACAGATATTAAATCGGGCAAGATTTATCGAAATTGCCATTACCTCAGCCCATGCACTTAGAGCCGGAAGTCTACCAATTGCCCATCGAGATCCCTTTGATCGCATGATCATGGCTCAAGCGGAACTCGAAAGTTTACCCGTCATCACTTACGATACAGCATTCCAAACTGGACTGATTCAGGTAATTCCCGACCACAAGTAAAGATTATGAATGAAGCCGAAACCCGTGCCGAACTAATTGACCCCGCACTAAAAGCCGCAGGCTGGGGAGTTATCGAAGGTAGTCGCATCCGCCGCGAAGTTATTGCCCCTGGTCGCTTAATTGGCAACGGTAGACGCGCTCAATCAGACATCGCCGATTATGTCCTGGTTTATCGCGGTGAAAAACTCGCCGTCATCGAAGCGAAAAAACGCGACTTACCAGATACCGCAGGTTTAGGACAAGCCAAAAAATACGCCGAAAAGTTGCAGACTCGATTCGCCTACTCCACAAATGGCATCGGCATCTACCAAGTAGATATGCACACAGGGGCAGAAGGCTACATCAACCAATATCCCACCCCGGAGCAACTTTGGTCAGCCACCTTTAGCGAAGATAATGAGTGGCGCGATTCTCTTTCAGAGACACTTCGTGAACGCTTTGCTGCCATCCCTTTTGAAGACAAAAGCGGCACATGGGAAGCCCGTTATTATCAACACAATGCCATTAAGCACGTCTTAGAAGCGATCTGCCAAGGACAAGACCGGATTTTGTTAACGATGGCAACTGGCACAGGTAAAACTTTCATTGCCTTCCAACTCGCCTGGAAACTCTTTCAAAGCCGTTGGAACCTCAGCCGACAACCCGCCCGTCGTCCACGAATTTTGTTTTTAAGCGATCGCAATATCTTAGCCAACCAAGCCTATAACTCTTTCTCTGCCTTCCCCGACGATGCTCTCGTCCGCATCGACCCCGAAGCTATCAAAAAACGGGGTCGAGTTCCCAAAAATGGCAGTATCTTTTTTACCATTTTCCAGACTTTTATGACTGGACGGGACGACGCTGGCAATCCTACACCCAAATTCAGCGACTATCCCCCCAACTTCTTTGACTTCATTATCATTGATGAATGTCACCGAGGCGGAGCTAGTGACGAAAGCACCTGGCGCGGTATTTTAGAATACTTCTCGCCAGCAGTACAACTGGGACTTACTGCTACCCCCAAACGTGCCAATAACGCCGACACCTACGCCTACTTCGGTGAGCCAGCCTACACCTACGCCCTCAAAGACGGCATTAACGACGGGTTTCTTACTCCCTTTAAAGTCAGGCAAATCGAAACTAACCTAGATGAATATATTTACAGCACCGAAGATGAACTGATCGAAGGTGCAGTAGACGAAGCCAGAAACTACACTGAAGCCGACTTCAACCGCATCATCGAAATTGCCGAGCGCGAACGCTACCGGGTGCAGCTGTTCATGGAAGAAATCGACCAGAATCAAAAAACTCTGGTGTTTTGTGCCAACCAACCCCATGCTCTAGCTGTGCGGGATTTAATCAACCAAATGAAGATTAGCAGTGACCCTAATTACTGTGTTCGCGTCACCGCCGATGATGGGAAACTCGGCGAACAGCACCTCAGCAACTTTCAAGACAATGAAAAAACTATCCCCACCATTCTCACCACCTCCCAAAAGCTCTCCACTGGGGTTGATGCTCGGAATGTTCGTAACATTGTGCTGATGCGCCCCATCAACTCGATGATTGAATTTAAGCAAATTATTGGTCGCGGTACTCGCCTATTTGATGGGAAAGACTACTTCACCATTTATGATTTCGTCAAAGCCTATGAACACTTCAACGATCCTGAATGGGATGGCGAACCCCAGGAACCTGTTCTGGTGAAAATTGCCAGAGGAGGAGAGAAATCAGGTGCATACAACGACTCTACAACAGATAGGGGTATAAATAGAGGCAATAATAGAAACGAAATTGCAGAAATTCCCAATCCCAAAACCATCAAAATCAAACTCGCTGATGGTAAAGAACGGACTCTCCAGCACCGAATATCTACCAGCTTCTGGAGTCCAGACGGTAAACCTATGAGCGCCGCAGAATTTGTGCAACGTCTCTTTGGTGAAATTCCCGAACTATTCACAGATGAAGAGGAATTAAGAGCAATCTGGAGTCGCCCCGACACCCGTAGAGCTTTATTAGAAGGACTGGCAGACAAGGGCTACGGGGAAGAACAACTCACAGAAATTAGTCGCTTGATTGATGCTGAGAAAAGCGATTTATATGATGTGCTGGCTTATATCGCCTATGCCTCACCACCTATAAGCCGCCGAGAGCGTGTCCTCGCTCACAAATCATTAATTTTCTCGCGCTATATCGGCAAACAGCAAGAATTTCTCGACTTTATACTCGAACAATACATCAAAGCTGGGGTGGGGGAACTCGATCGCACTAAATTACCTCAACTGTTAGAGTTGAAATATCATACCGTTCGTGATGCTGTTGAAGAACTAGGGAGCGTTGCGAATATCAGTGAAGTATTTATCGGGTTTCAGCAGTATTTGTATTCACAGGACAGAGCAGCTTAATTGGGCAGGTCGCTACAATTCAGCGCCCCAGTTAGGCGATTAGCTCAAAAACTCAGCAAAATCATCTGCCAGGAAGAATTTGACGAATTGATGTCGGGAGTATTAACAGCTGCGATCGCCACCTTAGCAGCAAGTGGTAACATTCCCATAGCCCTGGCAACTCCAGTGGTAATTTATGTTGCTAAAACAGGCGTGAAGCAGTTTTGTGAAACTGCTAAACCTGAAACCTAAAGCCCTGTAGCGGTAAATTCTGCCCAGTAAAATGGTGCTGCAAAAGGGTAGAGTTTGCGCTTGCAGCTTCTTCTTAATACCGCTCTTGCAACTGGACGCTTTTCTTCTAGGAGTTGAGCAAAAATTTCTTCAATTTGTGGGTCATATTTAACTAATAGTGCTTCAAATTCCTCTGTTGTTAAATTTCGCAACCACTGCTGTGCTTGATTTAGTGCTAAGGAGATACTATCTATTGTTTGCAGATTTTCATAAAATTTCATCATCAAAAACGCTGTAGATAAATCGCTGACAGTCCATAAACTGCTGACTACAGCTTTACTCCCAGCTAACAGAAAACCGCTATATCTTCACCCAATGGTGCGATCGCTATTTTCCTTAAATACTGTGGCAATATTTTGTTAAATTGACAAATAATTAGTTAATGTACAATTCATCCTTTATACTTCACTGGGTATTCTACTTACCCGCCTAAAGTCCGCGTATAAATTACTTGACCTTGGGAATCATAAAGAAAAAGGGATAGATTGGCATTTTCACCAATTACGGCTAGGGCTTCTCGCAAGATTTGCAAGTGATTGGTAACGTCAACAGCAGTATCCGAATTCTTAGAATAAGGATTAGCCAAGTTATTTTGCCTTATTTGATCATACTCTGGGGTTAGCCGGACAATAATTCCTGCATTGTCCATGCTAAAGGTGCAAATCCGAATTCCATTAGTACAGGTCTTATCCAAGTCAGTGCGGGTTTGTTGCAAACTACTAACAACTTGTAGTTTTTCTTGTACTTGTTTGAGCGCAGCTGAATAGGGTTCGATGAGAGATTGAGCTTGAGTGTAGTACAAGCTATCTTGGGGAACTTTTTTAGCAGTTTGCAAAGCCTGATCCCAATATATTGCCGCTGCTTGCCATTGGTTTTGTTGTTGATAAACTTTGGCTTGCTTGGCCGTGCTAAGGGCCTGTTGGTAGGTTTTAACAGCTAATTGTTCTTTAGTAGCGCGATCGCGTACTAATACTAATTTAGGTTTATAATCTACCAACAGCTTTTGGGCTTCTTGGTATCCTACGCTATTTCGGGGAATGGTATTCAAGGCGTTAATTACCACCAGCCAAGTAGACTGCGCCTTTTGCCAGTCATTCAAAGATTTAGCAGTAGCTTCTTGCTTCTCGGCTGCAACGGCTACACCTTTTGCTGCGGTTAGTTTTTTCAGCCATTTTTCCTCAATAAATATCTGTTGATTTACAGCGTGCAAACGGACACGATAATTCAGTAATTTACCCTGTACCAACCCATAGAGTTCACTACTGGAACTTATACTTTCTAGTGGTGATATAGCCTGTCGCCATAAGTGTTGCCTAGTTTGTAATTCCTCTAAGCTAGATGCAGGAGTTTGAACTTTTTGTGTCGCCAAAGATGCCGTTTGCAAAGCTTTGACCACCTGATTGATTTTTTCTGCTCTCCCAGACAAATTTGCTTTTAGTTCCTGTGACAGCTGGTAACGAGGCGACCAACTAGGAATTACATTCAGGTCTGCATTGGCTGTTGCAAGTTGCTGTTGTACAGCTACTAATTCTTTTTCAGACTTGGCGTGGCGCATCAGTTGCGGAGATTTTGTTTTTAATTGCTTGGCGTTTTGTATTTCCTTACACTCAGACATCACGCAAGGGCGAGTCAATAAGTAAGCACCACCGCCTAAAACTATAATTCCCACCAACGCCGCACCCAGTAGGATAGGTTTGACCTGGAATCCTGGCTTTGAAGCCGACAAATTCGGCACATCTGCAAACGGGTCAAATAGTTCTTCTGCTTCTTCGGTCTCATTGATTGATGGAGAATATGTCAAAGATGATGGGGGGGATATTACTTCCTCATCTCCCTCATCTCCTTCATCTCCCGTATCTCCCCCATCCCCCCCTGCTACCC
>CAXUOL010000404.1:0-6364 GCA_964252435.1 uncultured Nostoc sp. | reverse complement strand
TAACTCATAACTCATAACTCATAACTCATAACTCATAACTCATAACTCATAACTCTTCACTCTTTAGCTAAAACACCATTAAGAAAGATATCAGCGAGTCCTTCGGCCATTTCCTGCATTTGTTGGGGAGAGGCGTCAGGTTCGATGAGGGTGTTATTAGAAAAACCTGCGATCGCAAACATTCCTAAGAAAACTTTTGCAACTAGCTTCGCGTCTGTTTGACGATAAATACCTTTATCCATCGCTGTTTGAAAGAATGCTTCACCGACATCAGTCATTTTAGTAATGACTTCTAATTGAATGCGATCGCGCAAATCGGGGTGAAATTGCACCTCCATAAAACAAACACGCATCAAATCGGCATTTTTTTGGAAATTCCACATCCGACGGCGCATCACCTGAGCGACGGCTTTATAGCTGCCCATTTCACTTAATTCTGTGAGCAAATCTGTCAGAATCTCTACCCAGCCACTCGTGGCTACTTCCACCAAAATTGCTTTTTTATTTGGAAAATGACGAAATAGAGTGCCTTCAGCTATACCTGCCGCTTGTGCTAAGTCACGGGTGGTAGTGCCGTCAAAACCCTGAGAGGCAAACAACCGTTGCGCTGCCTGTAAAATCCGGGTGCGCGTCTGAGCCTCTGAGGGCGGGGAAGAATTAAAAACTCGCATAACAGTTATGGTTAGATATCCGTAACAAGACTTGTAGCATTATTGTCTAATGTCAAGTGTAAAGAGCCACTGAAAGCTTAATACAAGATTAACGCTCTTTTGCTAAGTATCCTGTTATTTAGATAATGTAACTTTATCTTAATTCTCGCTTATGAACCAGAGCAGTCGGTCAATTTTGGATTTTATACTTCGTCGTGAGCGCGGTTCGACTGAGCCATCGCAGAATATCTCAGTCGAACGATTGGGGACTTCGACTTCTCTCAGTCGAACGATTTTGGATTGCTTAGATCGAGTATCTGTCATATTACGGCGGTTATTTGTCACTTTGTTGACTTTAATTATCTTCTCGTGGGGATTGCTGCCAGAAGTCGCTCTAGCTCAAACTCAGACAGCACCTCCTCAAGAAGCTAAAACTCAAACCCCACCAGTTGAAAGTTCAATCCAACCTTATCTCGACCGAGTTATTAAGCAATTAACGGAGTTTCGCCTCGACAATGGTTTGAAATTCATTGTCTTGGAACGACATCAAGCACCCGTGGTTTCTTTTCTTACTTATGCAAATGTTGGTGGTGTGGATGAACCAGATGGTAAAACTGGTGTAGCTCACTTTCTGGAACATTTGGCGTTTAAAGGCACAACGCGGATTGGTACACAAGACTACAAAAAAGAAAAACCGCTACTAGATACCTTAGAGCAGTTGAATGCTGAAATTAAAACAGCGAAAGCCGATGGCAAAAAAGCTGAGGTTGTTCGGTTACAAACTGAGTTTGAGCAAGTGGAATCGCAAGCAGGTAAGCTAGTCAAGCAAAATGAATTGGGGCAAATTGTCGAACAAGCGGGAGGCGTGGGTTTAAATGCCAACACTTCAACCGAAGCCACTCGTTATTTTTACAGCTTTCCTGCCAATAAGCTAGAACTTTGGATGTCGTTGGAGTCGGAGCGATTTCTCGATCCGGTAATTCGTCGTGAGTTTTATAAAGAAAAAGATGTAATTTTAGAAGAACGACGGATGCGGGTGGAAAATTCACCCATTGGACAGATGGTGGAAAAGTTTATTGATACTGCTTACAAAGCCCATCCCTACAGGCGTCCGGTGATTGGTTATGACGAAGATATCCGCAATCTAACACCAGAAGATGTCCAAAAGTTTTTTGATACTCACTACGTACCAAGTAATATAGCGATCGCTATTGTCGGAGATGTCAATCCCGCTCAGGTGAAAAAACTGGCGCAAACTTATTTTGGCCGCTATCAAGCTAAAACCAAAGCTGTTGAACAAATCCCAGTAGAACCGCCACAACAACAAACACAGGAAGTTAGTTTACAGCTACCTTCTCAACCCTGGTATTTAGAAGGTTATCATCGTCCGGCAATTACCCATCCAGATAATGCAATCTATGAAATCATTGGCAGTTTATTAAGTGATGGGCGTACATCGCGGCTATATAAGTCTTTGGTAGAAAAGCAGCGTTTGGCGCTCAATGCTCAAGGTTACAGTGGGTTTCCTGGAGATAAGTACCCAAACCTAATCTTTTTCTATGCTCTCACAGCTCCTGGTCATACAGTTGATGAGTTGGCGGTGGCTTTACGTCAAGAAATTGACAAATTAAAAACTGAGCCTGTGGCGGTGGCTGATTTGCAACGGTTGAAAACCCAAGCACGGGCGGGTTTGTTACGTACTCTCGATTCCAATATGGGGATGGCTCAACAATTGTTGGAATATGAGGTGAAAACTGGCTCTTGGCGAAATTTGTTTAAGCAGTTGGATGACATTTCGGCGGTGACGACGGCTGATATTGTGCGCGTGGCAAAGGAGACTTTTACGCCGAAAAATCGCACGATTGGGAAGCTGTTGTCGAAAGAAGCATGAAAAACGAACCGCAAAGGACGCTAAGGGCGCAAAGGAAGAGAGATATGCAGAGGTATAAGGTGAAGGGGAAAAGGCAGATAGCGTTGAAAATTCAAAATAGGAAGGGGTTGATTTATGCTTTGGTTGCTGTTTTTGCGTGCTTACTTTTAACTTGTAATTTTTCTCTGGCAGCGACGGCTGAGGCGAAACATTACACAGAATTGCAGCTACCACCGCTACCTGAGATTAAGTTACCCAAGTATGAGCGGTTTGTGCTGCAAAACGGCTTGGTTGTGTATTTAATGGAAGATCACGAGTTACCGTTGGTGAATGGTACAGCATTTGTACGGACAGGGAATCGCTTGGAACCAATGGAAAAAGTTGGGTTGGCTGGTTTTACAGGCGGGGTAATGCGAACTGGAGGAACTAAGAACCATTCGTCTGATGAACTTAACGAGATATTAGAACAACGGGCAGCATCTGTGGAAGTTGGTATTAGTGAAGCTTCTGGTAGTGCTAGCTTTGACGCCCTCAGTGAAGATTTAGAAACAGTGTTTGGGCTGTTTGCTGAGGTACTGCGATCGCCTGTATTTGCTCAAGAAAAGCTAGACTTGGCTAAGACACAAGCCAAAGGTGGCATTGCCCGTCGTAATGACAATCCAGATGGGATTGCTAATCGAGAATTTAAGAAATTGCTCTATGGGAAAAATAGCCCTTATGCTCGCACCACAGAGTATGCAACGGTGGATAAGGTTGAGCGTGAGGATTTGCTCAAGTTTTATCAGCAATATTTCCACCCCAATAATATGATTTTGGGGATTGTGGGGGATTTTGAGAGTAAGAAAATGCGATCGCTCATTCAAGCTAAGTTTGGCAATTGGCAGCGTAACCCAGGTATTGCTAAACCCACATTACCAAAGGTTTCGCCAGCTAATACAGGTGGAGTCTTTTTTGTCAATCAACCACAACTGACGCAAAGTAGTGTGCTTATTGGGCATTTGGGTGGACGTTTCGACAATCCCGATTATGCAGCGCTGGATGTATTGAATGGAGTGTTAAATGGATTTGGTGGACGCTTATTTAATGAATTGCGATCGCGTCAAGGTTTAGCTTACTCTGTCTACGGCCAGTGGAGTCCCCGTTACGATTATCCTGGCATATTTATCGCCGGTGGAGAAACGCGATCGGATGCTACTGTTCAGTTTGTCAAAGCCTTACAAGCTGAAATCAAGCGCACCCAAACCCAAAGAGTGACTGCAAAAGAACTGGCTTATGCCAAAGAGTCTACACTCAACTCTTTTGTATTCAACTTTCAAGACCCCAGCCAAACCTTATCACGGTTGATGCGATACGAATATTACGGCTATCCTGCTGATTTTCTCTTTCGCTATCAAAAAGCCGTCGCCGCCACCACAGCTGCTGATGTGCAACGGGTAGCACGAGAATACCTCAAGCCAGAAAAGATCGTGACTTTAGTCGTGGGCAATCAAACCGCTATTCAACCGCCATTGACGCAGCTAGCAGCAAAGGTGACACCAATAGATGTAACGATTCCTGGTTCGCAACCACAGGCGAAGAATTAATAGCGCAGGTAGACACTCAATATCCATAGGACTTACGCAATAACTATCTGAAAGCTTATTCCTTTGTGTCCAACTCTTACGAGACGCTGCGCGAATGCGTCCTTCTCCCTTGGCGTTAGACTCTCCCTTTGGGAGAAGGGGAGACGCTAACGCGAATGCGGTTCATTTTTTCATAATTTTGCGTAAGTCCTGATCCAAATAAAATTGCAAGGCTCAGATCCCCGACTTCTTAGAGAAGTCGGGGATCTTGTTGTTCAAATAATTTTCTTCATTATCGGGAAATGATTGAGGAAAAATTGGAGTAACAAGTAGAAACTAAATCAGGAACCAAAGCCTCTGGGAACTCCAGAGGTTTTTTCTTTTCTTTTTCAAAGCGATCGCTCCAGCGATAAACTTCTATAAAAGGCTTCTTCAAGCAAGCTATGTCTAACCGAGAATCTAGCGATGAAGCAGCAAAAATTATCGCAGCGAATTATTGAACTAGAGTAAGCTAAATTTAGGTTTTAGCTACTGGGAGCGAAGATGATGTTGTTGGAATTAAAGCGCATCCATGTTCCACCAGGACAAAGAGTGCTACTGCGAGATGTAACCTGGCAGGAATTGGAAACAATTCTAGAGGATTTAGGGGAACACCGATCAGCACGAATTGCTTATGATAGGGGAATACTGGAGATTATGGCACCACTGCCAGAACATGAATATGACAAAGAAATTATTGGTGATTTAGTCAAAGCGCTTCTAGAAGAGTTGAGTACTGAATTCATCAGCCTTGGTTCTACCACTTTCAAAAACCAAGCAATGGCTCAAGGTATAGAACCCGATCAGTGTTTCTATATAAAAAATGAATCTAAGATTCGTGGCAAGAAGCGGCTAGATTTAGCAGTAGACCCTCCTCCAGATTTAGCTCTAGAAATTGATATTACTTCTCGCACTCATCCTAATATTTATGAAGCTCTAAAAGTGCCTGAACTTTGGCGTTTTGATCGAGGAAAGCTCAAAATTAATGTTTTGCAAGACGGACATTATGTAGAATCTCAACAAAGCCTAAATTTTCCTCTATTCTCACTAATTGAAGCGATTCCCCAATATCTGGAGCAAAGTACAACAGCAGGTAGAAATGCAACGCTCAAAGCTTTTCGTCTTTGGGTACAAAAACAGATAAGCTGTTAAACACCTAATTTACACATTTAGACAGCAGGGGAGCAGAGGGGCAGAGGAGCAGGGGAGAAGGATTGACGCTTTTTCTCCAAAATCAACAATATGCAAGTTAAATGCGTATTAGCTTACAACAGCAATAACTTCTGCTGTCACCAGAATTCACAACAGACAGCGGATTTCAAGTTAGTGAAATACACAAGCTAAGTCTCCAATTTAGGTATAAAGCAATACATTTAATAAACCAAAAACCCAGATGTAGAGACGCGATTTATCGCGTCTTGAAAGACCAATGATCTATACCTCTGACTCCTGAATTATGCTGTATAACTATTGCCAACCTTAGCATGAGCGGATAAATTGTACTTCTTTGAAGTCATTACTACCGCATTTTAATCTATGTTTGTTAAACCCAAAATATTTTTATCATCGCTTGCATTATTACTCAGTTTTGCAAGTCTATTTCTTAGTGCTTGGATTATTCTTCCTGCTCCAAATATGTTTTTACTCACGCTAGCAGTAGGAGCGCCAGAAGTCAGTCCTTGGTTATTATTATTAAATTTGCTCTTTTTATTGCTGTCTTTATTCTATATCCGTTGCCGTCAACTACAACGCCTAGTTTACATTTTCAGTTTAATCGGATTGCTAATTTGTGGATGGGTGCTAGTGAATATCCCACCAACTCAAATGCAGATGGCTAAAGCGATGAAACAAGGGTTGGGAGCAAATTATCTAGAGCAAATTCCACCCCAAGTAAGGGCTAAGATGCAAATCTATCCCTTTAACTTAGTTAATTTCTTTCGGGGTATTGCATTAGGTAAAACCCGTCATCAACAAGATATTCTCTTTGCTTCTCCTAGAGGAGTGCCTTTAAAAATGGAAGTTTACCAACCCCCAGAAATAGGGAAATATCCAGCAGTAGTAGTAATTTATGGTGGAGCTTGGCAATATGGCAATACTCATGCCAATTCTGAGTTTAATCAATATATTGCTAATCATGGATATACGGTATTTGCGATCGACTATCGACACGCACCTAAATATCGGTTTCCATCTCAGTTAGATGATGTGCGTACAGCCCTAAATTTTATTCGCAAACATGCAGC
>CAXUOL010000403.1:0-6383 GCA_964252435.1 uncultured Nostoc sp. | reverse complement strand
AAATAAACCATCCAAGGACAGGGCTTGGTAAGTCATTTTTAATATAAAAATCGCCCAATTCGCCCTGGTAAAAAACTGCGGCAGCATGAAAATAAATCAGTAATAGCACCGCCAATACTCTTAACCAATCCAGGTCATAGTGTCTTTCTTGGTGCTTATTTATTATGTATAAATCAGATTTTAAATTCATTTATTTGCCTTGCTTATAAAACACCAAGACACAACGGGAGCAGAGTTAAAAACTCTCTGAAACTCTTATTAATTCTCTGCAAGACGCGGCGCGAACGTGTCCTTTGCGTCTTCTCTAGGAAATGCACGAACGTGGTTCGTTTTTTCATAATTTTGCGTAAATCTTAATCATTTGAATACAAAAAATAGAGATTGCGGGAAAACGGTAAAATTCAACTTTAATGCTTCAGAGCATGGTAACGAGCTTTTAGCAGTTTTCCCTAGATTGCATTGTAAGAATGTACAGCCTGTGTAAGTTGATTGTGTCTAAAAATGAGCCTTCCTTCATTTGCCCACTGAAAAATCTCACCTCTCAAGTTATAAATATACTTCATCCCAGTTTCATTAAGCTGCTGGGCTGATTTGGGGCTACGGTAGCCAACGGAACAGTACACGACAATTGGGTTGTCTTTTGTCACTGTAGAAAGTATTGATAAGTCAGGTATAAGAGGATCTATCTCAGGGCAAACGCACCTTAAACTGGCATAATCAGGGTTGACTTTGCAGCAAATATGTATAGTTACAACTTAGGTTAATTTTGATCATCTCATCTATGATTCGCTCTCAAAAAAGCGCATACCTCCAAATCCTTAGTTAAAGCCCTCATCTACCACCTCATTGGGAATCTCTAGCAGTATTCACAGTTGCAAATTTAATGCTGATTAGCTGATTTGACAACAGCGAACCTTTGGAGAAAACAAAACCCAACGAACCAGTTGGTGCTAGATGGTAAGTAAAATGCTGTCCCCAAGCAAAATTTTCGGTAATTACTAAGTTACCAGATATATTTTTCCTTGTATGCTTGCATGATATGGCGGAATGATATGAAAAACTAAGCCTATACCTACGTAAGCACTTTATATTACTTTCTTTATTTAATTAATAGCATACTGATGTAATATGTTTACAACTAAATTATATTTGAAAAGTAGCTAGTACAGTCAATTGATTGATTTTAGTTACACACATAGAAAAAAAATAAAAAGGCACACAAAAAATGGAAACACTCAATAACAAACAACAAAACAAATTAATGTACCCTTTAACAAACCAACAAACAAAATCAATGTACCCTGAACTTGGAGATGTGCAATTGGAAGTAGTTGCTGGTGGTCAAGCCCCAACTGGTTACTGCGCCGCGATTTTCAATATATGCAAACAATAGCACAACAACACAAAAACGAAAACGTCAACTAAAACTTGTACAACTTGTACATTAGACATCTCCGAAAATGACGTAGGGACAATTCATGAATTGTCCCTACCAAGGATTCCGAGCAACGCAGAATTAATTTTCGGAGATGTCTATTAATCACGTATTGTTTGTTTAAGTCTTAAGTCTCAAATCAATTTTTAAGTCTCATACAATTTACAATTTGTTTAAGTCTTAAGTCTCAACTCAATTTGATTTTTAGACACAAAAACCAAAAACCATATTTAGGCGCAAACACAATATGAAACACTCAATAGCACAAAACCTTCCTGCACAAACATTATCAAAACCAACAAATAACAATAGTGAAAAGAACCAATACCCTGAACTAAGAGATGAGATGTTGGAAGTAGTGAGTGGCGGCAACTATGATGTTACTTGTACAAGGGCTTTGGCGGCAGCGGGGCAATGTCCCAACAAATAATTTTACCACAATACAAAAACGTCAACTAAAACTTGTACAACTTGTACATGAATCCCGTAAATCCGGTTTTGGTTCCGATACCTGGCACTGCCAAATATCCAGTTGACCAGGTGAAGACTTGTCCCAATAATGTAGTTTACACAACACAAACGGCAGGTATAAAAATGGAAACACTCACAAACAACAAAACCAAACCCACCGTCACAGCGAGTGCCAATGTTGTTCGGCAATACCCGGAACTTCAGGATGTGCATTTAGAAGTAGTTGCTGGTGGCTATACCGATCCTTCATGTCCAACCACTGCACCAAGGTGCTGGGGTGCCGGTAAGATGTCATAGCATCATTTGAATAATGGAGGAGAACAGGGCATTAATACATCAACTCAGCCTGTAAATTGGCGAAGGTATTGATATAGCACAAAAACTTGTACATTCAATCACGCAGCAACCATAGCCCGGTTAGACCGCACAAATTTATTGGCAACTCTTGTCAAATCCGGTTTTGGTTCCGATACCTGGCACTGCCAAATATCCAGTTGACCAGGTGAAGACTTGTCCCGATGATGCTGTTTGCGTGAAAGTTTTTTACCAGCCAGTAACTTGCTACCCCATGTAGAGGTTCTGGCTGTTTTTATCTTAGGTTTATATCGCTGACAGAAACCACGGTATTTTTTTGCACATTCATCCAAACTTTTTCCCAAGCTTAAAAAAGCAGGATGCCATTGTGACAAACCATCATCAGTCAATCTGTTATAGCTACCGTAATTAGAGAAATCGTAGAAAAAACCCTGTTTTATGCTTGCGGCTTTGGGATTAGCATGGATATAACGGAGAGTATTTAACGCTGTGTTTATATCAGATGGTGGAAAACCTTGAGACCAATATCGTTTTTCCCAAAAATGACCTGTCCGATTCAGCATTCGGTTAAAGCACATTGCACTGTACCAATTCAGAAAATGCATGATTTTAGCTAAATGCTCTGGTTGTGCTGGCTCTATCAAATAATGAACATGATTAGACATGATACATACCGCATATAGTTTAAACCCATATTTGTCTATAGCCTTTTTAATGACATAAAGAAATATTTCACGACATTCTTGCTGCGCTAGGTTAAATTCCCGATTGTTACAACGGGTTGTAATGTGGTATGAGAATCCAACTTGGAGATTACGGGGAAGTCTTGGCATACAACTGGACTGCATAGGTACAGAATATTCAGTTAAGAGAATGTTTTAAAAGTGCCATGCTGTTGTTGCGATTTTAGGCAGTGATTGATCCCCCTAACCCCCCTTAAAAAGGAGGAAACTGAAATCAAAGTCCCCCAATTTATCGGGGGATTTAGGAGGATCTACAAGTCTTTGATATATCACAAAAAACTTTTAAAATATTCTCTAATAAAAACTAGATAAAAATTTTTTTACTTTAAATAGAGCTATGTATAATTTTACAATTTTAGAGCAAGGCACGGCTGTTAACTATGAAGAATTAACTTATCCCTACTACCGCCGATTGCTGCAAGAATTAACACCAGAAAAATCTGTCGTTGCGATAGGAGTAGAATTAGAATCAGAACCAATTGGATTAATTTTAGCAACCTATTGGAATTCTTCAGACGATTCAACAATCTACGCTAAAATTCTCTCGCTGTTCGTCGTACCATCTTATCGTTGTCAAGGGTTAGGCAAAGCCTTACTCGGAAGAATGGAAACAGAACTTCAGAGCCGTGGTTGTTCCGAAGTTTCGTTAAGTTATCTAGAAAGCCCCAATTCACAGATTCTAGAAAGAATTCTCAACCAGTCTAACTGGACTGCACCAAATACTACTGCTTTGATTTGCTATGCAACCAGAGTCAAGCTAGAACAGGCGAGTCAGCCTCACTTGATTGAATATTTAGAGAAACTGGAAAAGAAGTTACCGCCTAGCTATACTATCTTTTTTTGGCGCGATTTAACTGCCCAAGAACGCGAGGCTATAGAAAGCCAAATGCAAACAGATACTCTAGTTAGACGATTTAACCCGTTTACAGAAGAAAGTAAGATTGAACCGCTTAATAGTTTAGGGCTACGATATCAAGACCGAATAATCGGTTGGATGATTACCCATCGAACAGCACCCGACACTATTCGCTACACCCAACTTTTTGTTGCACCAGATTTTCAGCCATTGAGCCGTAGTATTTTGATGTTAGTAAAATCTATCCTTATTCATGTGGAAAAAGCTCCAGAGGTAACCAAAGCCACCTGGCGAACTGAAATTAATAACGCGCTAATGGTAAATTTCATATATCGCCGACTCGCTCCTTATTTAGATGAAATCCGCAAATCTTTTGTCACTACCAAATCTTTGAAAGCATAATAAGCAAGAGCTATGAAATATCAGTGGGTCAGGCAGCAAAGCGGAGAAGATTGTGCTGCTGCTAGTTTGGCGATAGTTACCAAACATTACGGGCGTAATCTCAGCATTAACCGCATCCGGGAATTAGTCGGCACTAGAGAAGGCGGTACGACAATGCTAGGTTTGAAGCGAGGCGCTCAGGAGTTGGGCTTCAAAACTAAAACAATCCAAGCTGCACCAGAAATTCTTGAGGAATTGTATGAATTCACCCTGCCAGCCATCATCTATTGGAAAGGCTACCACTTCATAGTTCTGTATGGACAAAAAGGCAATAAGTACGTAGTTTCCGATCCAGCGTTAGGTATTCGCTATCTCAGCCGCCAAGAAATAACCAAAGGTTGGGAGGGTTGGATAATGCTGTTACTAGAACCAGACCCAAAGCTATTTTTTTCTCAGCCAGACGATAACAATTTAGCCAGCCCAATTGATAGTTTTGTGCAGCGAATTTGGACGTATCGGGGGATTCTCGCTAAACTGTTGCCGATTAACTTTGTAGTAGGCTTATTAGCCTTGGCTACACCGTTGCTGTTGCAATTTCTCACTGACCAAATCTTAGCTAAATCTGACAGTCAAAAACTAACACTTGTAGCTATTGGGGTAGTTCTTTTATCACTATTTAGCAGCACTTTAAGTTGGTTTCAGTCCAATTTAGTTGCCTATTTTGCGGAACGCTTACAAACTGGTCTGAAAATAGATTTTGTTCAACAAATTCTCCACCTACCCCTTTCTTATCACGAAGCCCGCCGAAGTGGAACTGCTATCCGCAGATTATCAGATATTCAAAGAATAAATTTTTTAGTATCGCAGCTAATTATAGAATTACCAATTAAAGGATTTACTGGTATAGTTGCTGTTGGCTTTATCTTTGTTTATAGCTGGAAGCTGGCATTAATTATCATTGCTATTGGTACGGTGATGACTTTATCTACAATAGCCTTTCAACCTGCTATCGAACAAACCACCTACTATTCATTTTCCGTAGCTGGAGAAAACTCAGGGGTTTTATCGGAAGCTTTTACGGGTGCGCTAACGCTAAAAAGTACAGCCGCAGCCCCTCAACTGTGGCAAGAAATCAAAGAACGTTTGGAGCATGAAGCTAACTCAAATTTTCGTGCAGCCAAAATTCGGATACTTAATAATCTGTTTTCAGATACAGTGTCTGCTTTGGGGACTGTAGCTTTATTGTGGTATGGTAGCACTCTCGTCTTTCAGAAAGAGTTAACAATCGGGCAGCTAATTGCTATCTATGGTTTAAAAGAAAGTTTTTTACAGTTGGTTAGCACATTAGTTAGATTTGTAGCTGACTTTACCCAAGTCAAAGCAATCACCCAATTATTAGCAGAACTATTCGGTTACACCCCAGAAAATCTCGGTGACGAGCAAAAACCGATTGTGACAATCTCCGAAAAGGCTAATATTAGTTGTAACAATCTGGATTTTCAATATCCTGGTAGGGTGAGGTTATTAGAAAACTTATCTGTTACTATTCCCGGTGGAATGGTTGTAGCTTTAATTGGTAGATCCGGCTGCGGTAAGAGTACGTTAGCTAAATTATTGCCTGGATTCTACCCGCTACAATCGGGAAATATCTGCATTGGTGAGACAAGGCTTCAAGACTTACCTCTGGATTGTCTACGTCAACAGATAGCATTAGTACCTCAAGATGCATTTTTCTTTAGGCGATCAATTATTGCTAACTTCCGATTAAGTGCGCCCAACGCGACTTTTGATGAGATTGTTGCTGCTTGCCAAATCACAGGCGCAGATGAATTTGTTAGCCAATTTCCGCAAAAATACGATACAATACTAGGCGCAGTAGCGGCAAATGTTTCTGGAGGACAGAAGCAGCGATTAGCGATCGCCAGGGCAATTATCAATAATCCACCAATTTTAATTTTAGATGAATCTACAGCTAATTTAGATCCTTTAACTGAAGCCGAAGTTTTAGATGGTCTTTTAGCTTCTCGTCGGGATAAAACCACCATTTTAATTAGCCACCGCCCAAAAGTTATCAATCGAGCCGATTGGATAGTGCTATTGGAAAAAGGTAAATTACAGTTTACTGGTTCTATAGAACCCATTTGACATCTAAGAAGGTGCAGCAAGCCTCTTAACCATCAAC